>CAXTDP010000068.1:6314-14066 GCA_964242295.1 uncultured Acetobacteraceae bacterium
GCCGCCGGGCAGGCTGGCCAACGCGCGGGCCAGGGACTGCTCGTCGGCCTCGAAACTCGCGTAGATCGGGTTCACCGATACCAGCGTCGTCAGCACGGGCGCCGTCGGGCCGGCAGGCACGAGGTTGCCGGCCGTGACCTCAATCCGTCCGGCGCGCCCAGCGATCGGCGCCCGCACTTCGGTATAGCCGAGGTTGAGGCGCGCGGTGTCCAGGGCCGCCTGGGTGGCGCGCAGGTTCGCCTCGGCGGCGCGCAGCTCGTTCACCCGCTGGTCCACGTCGCGTTGCGGGGTGAAACCGTTGCCGACGAGCTGCTGCGCGCGTTGCAGCTCCTTCGCGCCCAGGGCGAGGCGGGCCTGGGCGGACGCGACCTGGGCCTCGGCGCCCTGCACTTCGGCCGCGTAGGGTGCCGGATCAATGGTGAACAGCAGGTCGCCCTGCCGGACCAAGGCGCCCTCGCGGAAGTGCGCCTTGAGGATCGCGCCGGCAGCGCGCGGACGCACCTCGACGCGGCCGACTGCCTCGACTCGTCCGGAGAAGTCGCTCCAGATTGCGGTGTCCTTCTGCTCGACCACCGCAACCGAGACCGGGACAGGGCCGGGGGCCGCCGCAGCCGCAGGAGCGGGCGCTGGCCCGGCCAGGCCCGGCACCAGCTTGTAGGCGGCCCCGGCAGCCACCAACGCAGCGAGGCTGATGCCAGCCAGCCAGGAAAGGCGGCGGGAGCGGGGCCGCGATGCCTTGAGGTCGTCGGTGGCCGTGGTGGGCTTGAAGTCGATCATGCGGCACTCCCTGCAATGGTCTGGACCGGGACCAGGCCCGGCGTCACGGCGGCAAAGAAATCGGCGAAATTATCGCGCACCACGTCGGCCCACTCCGGACGCGGCCCGGAGGGGACGGGTCCCACCAGCGCGTCCGGCCAGTCGTGCGCCGTGATGGCCCGGGCGTGGATGGCCACGCCCGCCTGCTTGAGACGGCCGGCGTAACACAGGCTCTCGTCGCGCATCGGGTCGTCCGGCGTCGTGATCACCAGGGCAGGCGGCAGCCCGTGCAGCCGCGACCCCGCAGACGGGGCGGCGTAGGGATGCGCGGCGGTATCCGGGCAACCGAGGTAAACGGTCCAGCCATCTGCCCACTTGCAGCCGACCGGCCCGGCCTCCGCATCGCGGAACGAGCAGGTCGCCATGCCGGCATCGAGCATGGGCGACAGCAGGATCTGCCCGGCAATGGGTGGTCCCAGGCGGTCCCGCGCCATCATCGCAAGCGCTGCTGCCAGGTTGCCGCCAGCCTCCTCGCCGGCGACGAACAGCTTGGAGGTGCGGGCGGCCCACTGGGCGCGGCGGTCATACAGATGCCGGAGCAGCGCATACATCGCCTCGACCGCGTCCGGGAAGGGATGGGCTGGGCCAGCAGGATAGTCTGCGGAGATGACGGCCGCCCCGGCCTCGGCCAGCAGGGAGGCAACCGGGCGCTCGTCAGGCATGGCAGTGAACGTCCCGCCTGGCAGGTGCAGGACAAGCGGCTGGGACTGGGCCATAGCGCCTCGGTAGAGGCGGACCGGGATCGAGGCGCCGCCGGCGCCGATGGTGAACCGTTCAAACCTGGGCTGGACCGGCATGACCTAGGGTCAATTCCTGTTGCGACGCAGCATATAGTGGGATTGGCTACAGGACAGTGTAATGCCGCATTTGGAATTACATTGTCTATCGTTGTGGACAATTACCGGATTGGGTGGAACGATGGACCAAGTGGCCGCCTTGCGGGCGTTCGTCCGCATTGTCGAGAGTGGAAGCTTCACCCACGCGGCTGCCAGCTTGGGGGCGCCCAAAGCAACCGTGAGCAAGCTGGTGCAGCAGTTGGAGGCCCATCTCCGCACGAAGCTGCTCAGCCGGACTACGCGGCGGCTCGCGGTGACATCGGACGGCGCCGCCTACTATGAGCGGGCCGTCCGGCTCTTATCCGACCTGGAGGAGCTGGACGCGAGCGTCACCGCGTTGCAAGGCCGACCGAAGGGGCGCCTCCGCATTGACGTGTCGCCGTCCATCGCCCAGCAGATCATCATCCCTGCGCTGGGCGGGTTCTTCGCCCGGTATCCCGACATCCAACTGGATGTCGGCACGTCGGACCGGGCCGCGGATTTGATGGCGGACAACGTGGATTGCGTGATCCGGGCCGGCGTCATCGGCGACCTGTCGCTGGTTGCCCGGCGGATCGCCGAGATGCACATGATGACCTGCGCGGCCCCGGCCTACCTCGATGCGCATGGGATGCCGGCGGATCCGCATGCGCTGGCGCAGGATCACGTGAGGATCGGCTACCTCAAGCAGCGCCTGGCCGAGCCGCACCCGTTCAGCTTCGTGCGCGCAGGCGAGACGCTCGAAGTGGCGGGGCGTTACCAGGTGGCAGTCAACGAGGCGCAGACGTACGTGGCCGCCGGGCTGGCCGGGTATGGCATCCTGCAGGCGCCATACTTCATGGTACGGCCGCATCTGGAAAGCGGGGCGCTGCGAGAGGTGCTGCCGGACTGGGCCGTGCCGGCACTGCCGCTGCACGTGGTATATCCGCCGAACCGACACTTGAGCACGCGGCTACGCGTGTTCGTCGATTGGGCTGCGGCGCTTTTCGCCAGGGCGGAACTGGTTCCGCCTCGGTGGCCAGGCAAGACCGTTTGATCGAGGGCTTGGGAAGGACCGCCGCTCGTCAGGCGTCAGTGCCTATCCGGGATCATGTCTTTGCCTGGCATAGTTTTCGCAGCATGAGGCGGATGGAGGCCAAGTGCAGGAACGCCGACGCCGTCAACGCCGGCTCGTCAGAACGATTGAGACCAGGCAAAGGCGACATGGGGCGCGCCTATGCCCGACCAACTGCCTCACTCCGATGCGATACGCTGGTCGAAGTTCTGCCGTGCCGCCTCGATGTCGGCGCGGTGCGCCCGCGCCCAGTCGCTCAGCAGCCGCACCGGCTGCCAGAGCGAGCGTCCCATCTCCGTCAGCGCGTAATCCACCCGCGGTGGCGTGCTGGCTGTCACCGTACGCGTCACCAAGCCATCCCGCTCCAGGCCGCGGAGCGTGAGGGTCAGCATGCGTTGCGAGATGCCGCCCACCAGCCGCTTGATCTCGTTGAAGCGGCGCGGGCCGTCGCCGAGCAGCGCCACGACGAGGACGCTCCATTTGTCGCCTACCCGCACCAGCACGGCGCTGACAGCACGGCAGTCGTCGCTTTCCGGGTCCAGGCCAGGCCCGGTTACTGCGGTGTGCCTTGGTTGCAGCATTGTGCCTCCTTGCGGCGGGCCGGGGCAGTTGACCATCTGAACCTAGTTACCAAGAGGAACCGGCATCGCGCCACCATCCACGGCCTGCCGGCCTACGCAGCAAGGTGCCCCATGACACAGCTTCTCGAACTCGGCCTGGACACATTCGGAGACGTCACCAGCGACGCCGCGGGCAATCCGCTGCCGCATGCCCAGGTGGTCCGCAACGTAATTGCTGAGGCCGTGCTGGCCGACGAGGTCGGCCTGGACTTTTTCGGCATCGGTGAGCACCACCGGGCCGACTTCGCCATTTCCGCCCCTGAGATCGTCTTGGCAGCGATTGCGAGCCGCACAAGGCGGCTCCGCCTCGGTTCCGCCGTGACCGTGCTCAGTTCCGATGACCCGATCCGCATCTTCCAACGCTTTGCAACCCTGGACGCGGCGTCCAACGGCCGCGCCGAGGTGATCCTTGGCCGGGGCTCGTTCACCGAGTCCTTCCCCCTGTTCGGCTATGACCTGGCGGACTACGAGGCGCTGTTCGAGGACAAGCTCGATTTGTTTGCGGCCCTGCTGCGCCAAGGGCCGGTCACGTGGCAGGGCCGGACGCGGCCGGCTCTGGCCGCCCAGGAGGTATTCCCACCGGTCGAGGCCGGGACGCTCAAGACCTGGATCGGCGTCGGCGGCAGCCCGAACTCGGTGGTGCGCACAGCGCAGTACGACTTGCCCATGATGTTGGCCATCATCGGCGGCGACCCGAACCGGTTCCGGCCGTACGTGGACCTATATCACCAGGCGTTCGCACATCTCGGCAAGCCGGCGCGGGAGGTCGGCGTGCATTCGCCGGGCTACGTTGCAGAGACCGACGAGCGGGCGCGCGATGAGCTGTGGCCGGCCTTCAAGCAGATGCGGGACCGTATCGGGGCGGAGCGCGGTTGGCCACCCATGCGCCGTGCCGAGTTCGACCAGGAGGCCGATGGCGGTTCGTTATACGTCGGGTCCCCTGAGACGGTCGCACGCAAGATCGCAGGCACCGCGAAGGCGCTGGGGTTGTCGCGGTTCGACCTGAAATACAGCGCCGGCCCACTCTCGCACGAGAGGTTGGCGAACGGGATCGAACTCTACGGGCGCGTGGTGGCACCCATGGTGCGTGACATGCTGGCGCATGCGGCGGCCCCGGCCACCCCGGCACTGCTGCGGGCTGCTTCCTGATCAGGCGCGCAGCGACGGAACGTGAGCGGTAGCGGCGAACCAGGCACGATATCGGCGCCGGAATAACTCCATGCCGTCGCGCACCTCAGCCGGCTGGCGCTCTTGCAGGGCCAGGCTCTGGTGCGCTGCGGTCTACTCCATGAGGAGGCGCGACGGCCTAAGCACGCTTCCCCGGCCGCTCGCACGAATGGTAGTTTCGGGCCGGTGTTGACGTTTGCTGGGTGGGTGTCACGGCGGGTCGGTCTTCGTTGGTTGCGACGCGGGAGCAGGACGCTGGGTTGCGGGCGCTGTCGCGGTTGGATGTGCGTGGCGAGGCGGACCGGGCGCGGAAGTTGAGGGAGCGTTCTGCGCCTGCCGCCCCCCCCCCGGCGCACCCAGCCCGGCGCCAGCGGCTCCGCCTCATCCAACTCACGCAGCCCGCGCCCGATGGTGCTGGGCGCGATCCCCGTCGCACGCGACACCGCAACGATGCCGCCATACCCCGCTGCCTCTAGGGGCAAGCGGTCCTGTCCACGACCGATGCCGGCGGCTTCCGCTCCGATCCCGCATTGCAGAAGGAGGTGTTCGGCGCCGCTTCCGTGCTGGCCCGCTGCCCCGACGTGACGGCGATGCGTGCCCTGATCGAGGACATGGAGGGGCAGCCCACCGCGACGCTGCAACTGGATGGTCCCGGCGGCCTGGATGCCGCGCGCGTCCTGCTGCCGGTGCTGGAGCGCAAGGCCGGCCACGTGCTGGTGAACCGCTGGCCGACTGGCGTGGAGGTCGGGCATGCGATGGTGGTGCACGGCGGTCCCTACCCCTCGACCAGCGACAGCCGCAGCACCTCCGTCGGCAGCCTGGCCGTCCAGCGGTTCCTGCGGCCGGTGTGCTACCAGGGCCTGCCCAACGCGCTGTTGCCGGAGACTCTGTGCAACGGCAACCCGCTCGGCCCGTGGCGCCGCGTGGACGGCGTTCTGGGACGGGACTGACCGTTATAGGATTTGGATGGATCAATGCCTGATTTAGCTTAGATCAGGAATGTCAGATGGCATAGCTTGAGTATCAGGGCGGCGGCACGACTGCCCAATACCATGCGGAGGACGTTGGCTTGCCTGACATACAGATGCCGGCATACCGCAAGTCTGCTGCCGAACTGCGCAGTGTGCGCTGGTTTGGCCCGGCGGACCTGCGCTCCTTCGGCCACCGTTCGCGCATCGCGCAGATGGGCTACGCCCCAGAAAATTGGCAGGGCCGCCCGTGCATCGCGATCCTGAATACCTGGTCCGACATCAACCCCTGTCACGCGCACCTCAAGCATCGCGTGGAGGACGTGAAGCGCGGCTTCCTGCAAGCCGGCAGCTTCCCCAACGGGTTGCCGGCGATCTCACTGTCCGAGAGTCTCTTCAAGCCGATCACCATGATGTATCGCAACTTCCTTGCCATGGAGGCGGAGGAGCATCGGCTGCGGCGATGTGCCGGTGTTTCCGGGCGACGTGGTGGTGGGCGATGCGGACGGGGTCATCATCCTGCCCGCCCACCTTGCGGACGAGCTGGCCGACAAGGCCACGGAGATGACAGCTTTCGAGGATTTCATGACCGAGGAGGCGTGCGGCGGCCGCTCGATCCTGGGGCTAGATCCCGCCACGGACGAGCAGACGGTGACCGACTTCGCGGCCTGGCGAAAGCACGCCGGGCGCTGACTGGCCATGGGCGGGATCGGACCCCCGTCCTTGTCGACTGCCGACCAAGCAAGGCGCCCAACGCGCCGCCGCCCGCAGGGCGGGCATAGAAGGGGAGGACTGTCATGTCTGGGAGCATCAGCGAGATCGAGCGCCGCACGGTCAAGAGGGTGGCCTGGCGGCTGCTGCCCCTGATCGTCGTCATTTACTTCGTGGCCTACATTGACCGCACGAACGTCAGCTTCGCCGCGTTCGGCATGACGCGCGACCTGGGGCTGACCTCCTACGTCTATGGCTGGGGCGCGGGCATCTTCTTCCTCGGCTACTTCCTGTTCGAGGTGCCGAGCAATCTGCTGCTGGAGAAGGTCGGGGCGAGGCGCTGGATCGCACGCATCATGATCACATGGGGCATCATGGCCGCCATGATGGCCTTCGTGCAGGGCGCCACCAGCTTCCTCGTGCTGCGCTTCCTGCTGGGCGTCGCGGAGGCCGGGTTCTTTCCCGGCGTCATCCTCTACTTCACCTACTGGTTTCCGAAATCATACCGAGGCCGGGTCATCGCGGCGCTGTTCCTGGCCGTTCCCGGCTCCAACGCGGTGACGGCCGTGATCTCCGGCGCGCTGCTGGGCCTTGACGGCACGTTCGGCATCCCGGGCTGGAAGTGGCTCTACATCGTCGAGGCAGTGCCAGCGGTGCTGCTCGCCTTCGCCGTGCTGCGCTACCTGACCGAGAAGCCCGAGGTCGCCGGGTGGCTGCAGCCCGACGAGAAGGCCTGGCTCATCGCCACCCTTGAAGGCGAGCGGAGGGCGCTTGTCGCCAAGGGCGGCGGGCACGCGGGGCTTGCCAGCGTGCTCGCGGACAGGCGGGTGCTGTCGCTGGCCGCTATCTACTTCACCATCGTCATGGCGACCTACGGCATCACCTTCTTCCTGCCGCAGATCGTCAAGGGCCTGGGCGGGTCCGACATGCGCACCGGCCTGCTGACCGCGGCGCCCTACGTCCTTGGGACCGTAGGGATGCTGGCCTGGAGCCGGTCCTCGGACCGGACGCGGGAGCGCAAGTGGCACTTCATCGTGGCATGCCTGCTGGGCGCCGCGGGCCTGGCAGCTTCGGCCGCCATGGGCAACACGTATGGGGCACTTGTTGCCGTCGCGATCGCCACGATCGGCATCTACGGCAGCAAGCCCTCGTTCTGGCCAATGCCGAGCGAATTCTTGACCGGCACGGCAGCCGCTGGCGGGATCGCCATGATCAACTGCATCGGCAACCTGGGCGGCTTCGCCGGTCCCTTCATGGTCGGCTGGATCAAGGACTCCACCGGCGGCTTCGCGGGGGCGCTCTACTTCCTAGCCGCCACCGCGATCGCGTCTGCCGTGATTGCGCTGGTGACGATACCGTCGCGTGAGACGGCCGCCATGGACGGGGTTACGGCGCGCATATAACCAAGCACCGGATGGCGGATGGCTGTACAACAGCGTACCCGCCGGGGTTTCGCCGGATGCGGCGGGAAGGCCGGGCGTCAGGCCCGGCATTGAAGGAGGACGCAATGCCCAAAGGTTCTGATCTACTTGTGGCGGCCTTGGAGAACGAGGGCGTGGACCGCATCTTCGGCGTGCCCGGCGAGGAGAACCTCGACGTGG
>CAXTDP010000069.1:0-14064 GCA_964242295.1 uncultured Acetobacteraceae bacterium
CGGCCGGTGAGGGCGCACCGGCGGCGGTGGCGGCGGAGGCGCCAGGGCCACCTTCATGTTGGCAGCGGCATAATCTTCGGCGGCGGCTGCTTCGGTAACGCGCTCGCCCAAGCCGAAGAAGTCGTGCGTGGTGCCGGCGAACATCCGGACGTTGGTCCGCACCCCGGCGGCCTGCAGCCGGGTGGCCAGCGCTTCCCCGCCCGAGCGCAACGGATCAATCTCCGCCAGCACGATCGTGGTGGGCGGCGTGCCGGCCAGGTCGGGGCGGGACACCAGGTCCAACCTGGGATCCAGCAACTGCCGGTTATCCGTTACATACTGCTGCTGCGCCCAAGCGACGGTGCGCCGGCTCAGCGGCCGGCTGCCTCCGCTTTCGGTCATGCTTGCACTGGACAGGCCGGTGCCGGCCACCGGGGTAATCAGCAGCAGGTGGTTCGGCACTGGCACACGACGGTCCCGTGCCAGCAGGGCGGTGGACAGCGCCAGGTTGGCGCCCGCGCTCTCACCCCCCAGGGCGATGCGGGTTGGGTCAGCACCCCATTCCTTCGCATGGGCCCTCGCCCACTGATAGGCGACAAAGGCGTCGTCGTGGATGCCTGGGAACGTCACATCCGGCGCGTGGCGCAGGCCGATGCCGACCACGACCCATCCGGTGCGGGACGCAAGCTGCCGGAGGCTTTCGTCATAGTCGTCCAGGCCGCCCGTAACCCAGGTGTCCGCAGGAAAGTAGATGAGCATCGGCACGCCGCTGGCATTCTGGGGCTGATACAGCCGGACCGGCAGCGCGCCGCCCGTGCCTGGGGCCGCGAGCAGACGGACCACCGGGACGTCCGGGCTGTCGGCCGGCAGGCCGCGCACGTTGGGCATGGCCTGCATGGCGGCGATCAGGTTCGGCACCTCCCGCGCACGGGCGACGGTGACGCTGGCCGGGTCCACGGCACGCATGTTCAGGCGCTCCTGCAGGACGGCAGCCATGCCGGGGCTGGGCTGGTAGGGCGTGACGCCTTGCGGCGGGCCGGAGCTGGCACAGCCGGCAACGGCGGCGGCCAGCACGGGGGCCAGGAAGCGGAGGAGGTGGCGCATGTCGCGGGACGGCCCTGATCTGGTGCGGTCCGCAAGGTGCCCCGTGCCGGTGGATCGGACAAGGCTTGGGTGCGTAGAGGAAGGAACGGCCCTGCGGCTTGTCCGGATCCGGCCCTTTCTGGCGCGCGAGGTGCTGAGCCGTGGCTTCACGGGTTCCGCCACATGGCGCCGGCGCCGTGCCTCCTGGCGCATTGCTGCGGCGTGCCGATGCGTTCGGCCCAGGCACGGCGTCGTCGCAAGCCTGCGGACGTCACGCATGAGGGGTGGACCAAGCTGCCCTGGCCCGGATCGGACTGGCCGGCGTTGGGGCGCCAATCCGCGCGACTGGGCTGGGCATCCAAGCTGGCGCGATGCTGGCGCCGAAGGGGGCCGCTCCGCCTTCTGCGGCTTGCAGGGTGCCGATGCCCGCCTCTTATGCCTGGCGGCGGGCGGGTCCGGCTTCAGCACGGCCCCGCTTCACCACAGCCCGGCTTGCGGGACCGTAAGGAGGCGCACCTTGTCCGATTCACCTTTCCTCGCCGGCAACTACGCGCCCGTGCATGACGAGCTGACTTGCACGGACTTGCCGGTGCTGGGCCGGTT
Source organism: uncultured Acetobacteraceae bacterium (assembly GCA_964242295.1). Taxonomy (GTDB): domain Bacteria; phylum Pseudomonadota; class Alphaproteobacteria; order Acetobacterales; family Acetobacteraceae; genus DASWOJ01. The sequence continues at coordinate 1,666 of CAXTDP010000069.1, forward strand.
GCCGGATGGCTTGCAGGGAACGTTCTATCGCAACGGTCCCAACCCGCAGTTGCCGCCGGCCGGGCGGTATCACTGGTTCACCGGGGATGGCATGGTGCATGCCATAGGCATTGGCGGGAACCGCGCCGGCTACCGGAACCGCTGGGTGCATACGCCCCGGTTCCTGGCGGAGCAGGCAGCCGGGCGTCCCTTGTTCGCGGGGTTCGGCCAGCCGTTGACGGAGGCGGCGCAGGCGATGGACACCGGAGTCGCCAACACGCATGTCATGCCGCATGCCGGCAAGCTGCTGGCGTTGGAAGAGGCGCACCTGCCAACCCGGCTCGATCCGCATGACCTTTCGACGCTGGGCTACGACGATTTCGGCGGACGCCTGCGCGGGCGGTTCACCGCGCATCCCAAGCACGACCCGCAGACCGGCCAGCTCGTGTTCTTCAGCTACTCCGCCACCGGCCCGTTCAGCCCGGCGATGGCATGGGGAGTGATCGAGGCGAACGGCCAGGTGTCGCGAATGGAGGTGTTCGAGAGCCCCTATTGCAGCATGGTGCACGACTTTGCCGTCACCGCGTCCCACGTTGCATTCCCTGTGCTGCCGCTGACCGGCGACCTGGACCGGGCGAGATCCGGCCGCCCTCCCTTCGCCTGGGACCCGGCACGGCGCAGCTTCATCGGCGTCATGCGCCGGGACCGTGGGAGCGCCAGCCTGGCCTGGACGGAGTTCGAGCCCTGCTTCGCCTTCCACGTCATGAACGCCTTCGACGAAGGCGGCGACGTCGTGATGGACGTCGTCGAGTATGACGAGGCGCCGCTGTTCCCCCGTGCCGACGGCAGCGCCCCGCCGGGTGCCCTGCCGTCGCGGCTGTCGCGCTGGCGGGTGGACCCGGCCGGGCGTTCTCCGGTGCGGCGGCATGTGCTGGACGACGTGCCCGGCGAGTTCCCCCGCATTGACGAGCGGCAGGCGGGGTTGCCCTACCGGCACGGGTTCCGCATCACCCAGCCCGGTGGCTCATCGGGGGCCGAAGCCGTGGCGCATCACGACCTCCATCGGCGCAGCACGAGCGCGTTCGTGCTCGGAGACGGCGAGCGGGCGTCCGAGGCGGTGTTCGTGCCTCGCGCCGAAGGCTGTCCGGGAGGCGATGGCTGGCTGCTTACGCTGGTGTGGCGGCCCGGGCCGGGCGAGAGTTGGCTGCTGGTGCTCGATGCGCAGGACCCCAGCCAGGGTCCTGTGGCCAGCGTCAAGATGCCGCGCCGGGTCCCGTTCGGCTTCCACGGAAGCTGGGTTGGCGGCGCGGCGTGACATGATGGAGCGTGTGGCCGACGGGCAGCACAGTTCGACAGGGATGGAGGCAGGGCTTGCGCGGCCTGTCACGCAGATGGCCTGCGACCGCGCAAGCCGGCTTAGCTTGTTGTCTGTGCGCAAACCTCCAAAGGTTTGCTTAGCTGCCGCGCATCAGCGAGTGGTGGTGTGCGGCCTGGGCAAGGCGATCAGTGCCTTCAGTCCGCTGGCGTGCCGTGGAACTCCCGGCCATCCGCAGCACGCGGGACGGCGGACGGAGCGGAGTCGTATAAACTGCGGTGTTCACCCGCGCGCGATGGCCGGGGCGGTGGTTGCCACGACGGGACGCCGCGGAAGCGTCGGCTGCGCCAAAAAGCAGCAGGACGCCGGCAGCGGCCAGCAGTCTGGAAAGGTTCATCGGGCAGGTTCCTGGGCCAAGGTTGACGAAATGCTTGAGGAATCGGCGCTATATGCCTGACTTCTCTAAACCCTTGCCGCGGATTGTTGCAAGCGCGTTGTTGATATCAGCTTAACCCGGCGCAGCGCTACAGCAGGCAGAGCGTCCGCAGCTCCCGTCGCAGCCCATCTGGCAGGCCGTCGGCGCCCAGGGCCGGGCCACCCGGACCGATGTCCGCCGGCGCCTCGGCCGCAAGGAGGTAGCGCCAGCCCTGGAACGCCTTTACCGGCCTGCCCTCGACCGGGATCAGCTCGGGGTCCAGCACCAGCCCGGCGCAGCGCGTGGCGTCATCCCACCGGTCCTCCTGCACGTCCAGCACGCGCTGGCGGACGACCATCGCACCCTTGATGACCCAGTAGATGCTGCCCCCGTCCGTGATCTCCGCGGTGCGCCGGGGAAACATGCGGGTCTGGTGGCGCAGCGGCGGACGGGCGGCGGCGCGGGCCGCCTGGACCTCGCGCAGATGGACCATATCGCGTATCCCGACAGCGAGCTTTGCGAGGTGCAGCATCGTTACTGGTTAGCTGCCGCGCCGATTCGGGCGCAAGGCGCAGGCGTTCACGATCCCGCGGCATCCTCCGGCATGGCCTCGTCCGGCAATCCCTGGCTGCTGCCGGGGCCGGAGACCTTGGCCGGCATCCGGCACCATTCCCGCGCGATGCAGTGCCAGCACTCCGGCCGCCGCGCCTTGCACACCCGGCGGCCGTGCAGGATCAGCCAGTGGTGCGCCGGGCGCAGCACGTCGTGGGGGATGCGCTTGACCAGCCCGTCCTCTACCGCCCGCACCGTCTTGCCCGGCGCGATGCCGGTGCGGTTGCCCAGGCGGAAGACGTGGGTGTCCACCGCCATCGTGCTTTGTCCGAAGGCGACGTTCAGCACGACGTTGGCGGTCTTGCGGCCGACGCCGGGCAGCGCCTCCAACGCTTCACGGTCGCCGGGCACCTCGCCGCCGTGCCGCTCGATCAGCAGGCGGGACAGTTCCACCACGTTCTTCGACTTGGCCTGCCACAGGCCAATGCTGCGTATGTGCTCGGCAACGCCCTCCGCGCCCAGCGCCACCATCGCGGCGGGCGTCGGCGCCGCGGCGAACAGGGTGCGGCCGACGCGGTTCACGGCGGCGTCGGTGGTTTGCGCGGACATCACGACGGCGCACAGGAGATGGTAGGGCGATTCCGAGTCCAGCTCCGTCTGCGCGTCGGGGTAGGCGCTGCCGAGGGCGGCGATGAAGCCGCGGACCTGGGCCAGGGTCATGGGAGGTGTCTTGCGGATGCGCTTCGTGGGTTCGGCCATGCCGGCGATAATGCCTGCACCGGCCGGGCTGACAAGGCGGCTGCGGGTGCCACATGCTGCGTTATGGAGACTGTTGCCCCTGCCCCGGTCGCCTTCGAGGCCGTGATCATCCCGCACCGTAGCCTAGGTCCGGTAGGGTTCCGCTGGCTCGTGGGGTTCATCGTGTTCGTGAGCTGCTGCGTATCGCTCGGGCTATGGCTGATTGGCGCCTGGCCGGCGGTGGGGTTCGACGCGGCGGAGATCACGGTGGCGGTTCTGCTGATGCGCCGCAACGCCAGGGCAACGCGGGCAAGCGAGATGCTGCTGCTGTCGGACGACGGCCTGCGGATCGTGCGGACCGACCACGCCGGGCGCCGGACGGAACGGACGCTGCAGCCGGCTTGGCTGCGCGCCAGCCTGGAGGAGCGCCAGGGCCGAGTCCCTGCGTTGTGGCTGGCCAACCGCGGGATGCGTATGGAGGTTGGGGCGGAGTTGGGCGAGGCGGAAAAGCGGGATCTGTCAGAGGCGCTGAACCTGGCCTTGCACCGGCACCGCAACCCGGTGTTCGACAATCCGCAGTTGCGGGAGGGCCTGGAGTAGGCGCCTCCCTGTTCTTGCGCCGTTGGGTTCAGCCGGCGCTTGCGCTTCCCATGCCTCGCGTCGGCTCGGAGGCGCCGGTCATTGTTGCAAGTTCCCTGGCACGGTGCGCATCCATGTTGAGGCGCACCTCGTTCCCATCCACCGCGGCCACGGCGCTGACTGGCAGGTAATGGTGGTGCAGGGCACGGCCGCTTGGGTCGTCCTGCTTGGTCAGCTTAATCCGGTCCTCCTCCATCTTGTCCACGGTGCCAACGTGCCCGCCGTCGCTGCCGACGACCGGCATGTGTTCCTTGATCTGCGAAGCCAGGGCGCTTCCGCTCATGCTGTTTGTCCTAGTGTTGCCCGCGCGATGATGCGCGTGCGGGGGCAAACGACCGGGGCGGGAGCGGGATTGCGGGCGCACGAAAGCGTCATGCCTGCGCTCCCGGACGTGACTGCATCCGGTCCAACTGGTCCAGCGCCCTCGCAGATGCGGAGGTGCTGGCCGCCCGGCCCGGCCTGCCCCACGGCGAGGCCGGACTGCACCACGGCCTAGTGCTGCCCGGGCCAGCCAGCAGACGATTTTTGGGGGCCGCTGCGTGACGATACCTGGGCGCCACTACGTGACGACGCCATCAGGTCACCGATCAGCCGCGTCAGCCGGACGGCATGGTCGAAGCCGGGCGCGGTGGCCGTCCCGTTCAGGATGTCATCCCGCAATGCGGCGTAGGTCCCGGCGACGTTGGCAGCCGTGTCGGGCATGGCAGCCGCCTCACCCTCATCCACCTGCTGCTCCACGCCGTTCAGCAGCAGGCGCAGGCGGCCTGACTGGAAGCCGCGCGCCGCGCCGCCCTCCAGCGTGACGACGCCCTCCTCCCCCGTCACCTCGAACAGGAACGGCGTCGCGTTGGGCGGACGGCCGCCTGCCACCTCGACCGACAGGGCGGGACCGCCTGCGACGCGCGCCTGGACCAGGATGTGGTCAGCCGTCGAACGCCGCCGGGCCGCGCCGCCGTCGAGCTGGATCTGCGGGAACTGCGTTGTCGCCAGCGCGGCGGCGGTCTCAAGGCCGCCGAGGGTGGCGATGGCGAGGTCGAGCGTATGGGCGCCCTGGATGGTCACCAGGGTGGCGCCGTTCTCCTCCTGCTCACCGAACGCCATTGCGGCCTCGACCTTCGGGCCGAATGCCATCGTCGTGGACAGGACCCGGGCGCTGAGCACCCGCCCGACCGCACCGGACGCGAGGAGGTCGCGCGCACGAAGCGCCGCAGGGTTGGCCCGGGTTTGCAGCCCGACCGCCGCGTGCAGGCCCGCGGACGCGGCGGCGTCCGCCAGTTCCTGCGCTTCGGCAAGGTCGCGGCCCAGCGGCCATTCGCAGTACAGGTGCTTGCCGGCTGCGATGGCTGCCAGGACCAGGGCGCGGTGATCGGGAACCTTGACGGCGACCGCCACGAGGTCAACCGCCGGGTCACGCAGCATGGCGTGGGCGTCGGCGTAGCTCTTGACGCCGAAGGCGGCCGCCGCCGCGTCGGCCGATTTCTGGTCGCTGGTGGCTACCGCCGCAAGCTCCAGACCGGCCAGCCCTTGGACCGCAGGCACGTGCGATATCTTTGCCCAGCCGCGCCCGGCGCTCGCGCCGATGATGCCGACCCTCAATGTCCCAGCCATCGTTTGTCTTCTCCTTCTTGGATCTGCAGCCCTGCGCGGCACTCTCGCACCGGGGCGTTGCGCGCCTTGCCGGCGATGGCGGGCGCCGCGACAAGCTCCAGGGAGTTGGGCCGGCTTGCCATTGGTGAGAACATCGGCATCCTCCTCACCGGAATGATGAGGAAGGGCTCATCCATGTCCCAACCAGGCCTCCCCGCGTTGGAAGCGTTCCTGGCCGTCGTGCGCCACGGCAGCTTCCGGAAGGCCGCGGCCGAGCGCGGCGTCAGCCCATCGGCCCTGAGCCACGTCATTCGTGGGCTTGAAGGCACGCTCGATGTGCGGCTGTTCAACCGCACGAACCGGAGCATACGCGTCACGGAGGCAGGCGAGCACCTTGCCAGGCGGATCGGCCCCGCCCTGGGCGACATCGCCGGGGCCATAGAAGGGATCAACGCTTTCCGGGGGCAGCCCACGGGACTGCTGCGCTTGAACGTGCCGCGCAACGCCGCCGAGCTGGTCATCAAGCCGGTGATGGGCCGCTTCCTGGCGGAATATCCCGGCGTCAGGCTGGAGGTCGCCACCGACGACGCCATGATGGACATCGTCGCCCAGGGGTTCGACGCCGGCATCCGGGCCGGCCACCAATTGGCGCAGGACATGGTCGCCATCCCCGTGGGTCCGCCGCGCCGATTTGCCGTCGTCGGCGCCCCGGCCTACTTCGCCGGACGGGAAAAGCCCCGGGTCCCGCAGGACCTGCACGGACACGCCTGCATCGAGCGGCGCTTTCCCAACGGCTCGCGTCACCTATGGGAACTTGCAAAGGACGGAAGCCGGATGGAGGTGAAGGTGTCCGGCCCCCTGGTCGTTGACGACAGCGCGATGATGGTGCGGGCGGCGCTCGACGGGGTCGGGCTGGCCTTGGTCTATGAAAGCCTGGCGGCCGGGCATGTCGCGCAGGGAGAGCTGGTGCGGGTTCTTGAGGACTGGTGCCCGGTCCTGCCGCAGTTCTTCCTATACTATCCTGGGCGCCGCCAGGTGCCCGCGGCGCTGCGCGCCTTCATCGGCATGGTGCGCACCGCGCCGGGAAGCTCCGGCAGTGGCGGCCATCAATGAGAAGGGTCGAGCCTTTCCGGATTGAATGCCAGGTGGACTGGCACCCGGGCAGGCTGGCATCCGGTTCTTCCGCTGGCGGAAGTGGAGCGTGCGTGCCTCGAACGGGGGCGCCAACCTGGTGCGATGCGACATGAACGGCCATGGAACTTGCGCCTGGCGCAAGGTACGGCGCCAGCACGGTTCAATCTCCATCCGGCAAGGCCGAACGCTGGTCAGGGCCGATGGAAGCACTCACGACGCACGCAGCCGCGGGGCAAGCAGCAGTGCGAGAGGACAGACAAGCAGCGCCGCCCCTGCCGCAGACGCGGCGCCCCAGGCTGGCCCGGCGAAATCGCCGACGATGCCATACAATACGGGCGAGATGGCGCCGGAGCCGATGGTGCCCGTGTAGAACAGCGCAAAGGCGCGCGCCTCCTGCCCCGGCGGCGCCAACTCCGGCACCGTTCCATAGAGCACGGACGAGGTGCCGTTCAGCATGATGCCGAGCAACGGCAGCAGGATCAACGCGGGCACGAGCGGCAGCGCAATCACGGCCAGGATGGCGGCTGCCGTCCCAGCCTCCGTCGCGAGCACGGTCGCAAGCAAGCCCAGACGGACGCCAAGCCAGCCGCAGGTGAACTTGCCAGCCGCGCCGCCGAGGAAGACCAGCGTGAGCGCGAAGCCGACAAGCGGCAGCTCCGCCCCCTTCGCCCGCAACAGGAACGGCAGAAAGGTGAGGAACCCCATGCGCACGCCACTGTCGAGGATGCCGATGGCGAGCAGCAGCCAGAAGCCGCCGCGGCCCTCGCCCTTCGTTGCCTTCGGCGCCTGCCGTCCCATCTCGCCGAAGCCGGGCACCAGCGTCCAGATTGCGACCGCCCCGGCCACACCCAGGGCCGCCATGAGCCAAAGGGCAGGGCGCCACGGCATGGTGGCGACCAGGAGCGCCACGAGCGCCGGCAGCACCGCCTTCCCGAGGTCCCCGGCGAAATTGTAGATCCCGAGGGGACCGCGCGCTTCGGCGCCATAGGCGTCAGACACCGCGGCCGAGGCGAGCGGGTGCTGGGTGGCCGACCCGGCTCCCGATAGGGCCAGCGCGGCGCAGAGGCCGAGCAGGCCGCCCGAGAAACCCGCAAGCGCGTAGCCGAGGGCAGACAGGAGCGTGCCGGCGACGAGTACGACGCGCCCGCCCAGACGCCCGGCGAGCCGCCCGGCCGGGATTTGAAGAACGGCCATCGTTCCGACGTAAAGGCCGCGCAGCGCAGCGAGCGCCCCGAAGCCGAGCGCGAACTCCGCCTGCCAAAGAGGCAACAGGACGTAGATCGTGTCCGTGTAGCCGTCGTGCAGGGCGTGTGCGAGGCAGGCGCCCAGCAAGGTGCGGCGGGCCTGTGACGAGGGCAGAACGGGCGCGGAACGCGGGGCGTCGGTGGTAACGGACATGCGGACAGACCCTCCGGCGTCCGGCTGCACGGGCCGGCGCCATAGGGGAGTGAACCACCACGGCACCCTCGGCGGAAGATGGATGACAGGCTAAACTTGTCTAGACGACTTGTGCTGCCCGGCAGTGGCGCTGCATCTTACTTTGTTGCCTTTGGGCCTGTGTCCTGAACGACTCGCATCCCTGTCCGGCAAGCCGCCCGACGCTATTGGAGCTGCGACGATCGGGATCGCCGGCACGCGCAGGCGCCATGCCGACTGGTGAAAGTTGACGAGCCAGGCCTGCTGCGGATGTAGCGTCAGCGTGCAGGCCGCCTGCGCCGCCATCCGCGCCCTGGATGGAGGCGGCATGCACGGCAACGCCCATCAGCAGTCCTTGCGTGTCCACACTGCATCGCTTGTTCCCTGCGTTTCGAATGAGCGATGCCGCTCAAAGATCGAAATTGGTGGGCAGCATGACGACGTCGCGGATCGTCATGCCGCGTGGCCGCGTCAACATGAACGTCACCACGTTGGCCACTTCACTGGCCTCCAGCAGGCTTCCAGACTCCCTGGCGTGCTGCAGCTTTTCCGGCGGCCAGTCCGCGAGCAATCCGGTGATGACGGGGCCGGGCGAGATCGAGCCCACGCGGATGCCGTGCTTGAACACCTGGCGCCGCACCGTCTGGACGAAGCAGTTGATCGCCCACTTGGACGAGGCATAGACCGGCTCCCACGGGGTCGGAAAGTGGGCCGCCAGGGAACTCGTGACGATGATGTCGCCCGTCCCGCGACCGATCATGTGGGGCAGCACGTCGTGGACGTTCTTCATCACGACGTTGACGTTCAGGTTCATCATCCGATCAATCGCCGCAGTGTCCGCATCAATCAGGTCGCCGCCGACGTACATGCCCGCATTTGCATGCAAGATGTCGAGTTGTCCCGCCTGTTCCAGGACCCTCGGCAGCAGCGTGGCGCAGTCCTTTGGGTCGAGCAGGTCAATGACCAGCACGCTCACGGCGTCGCCATGCTTGCTGCGGAGCGCGTTCAGCCCTGCCTCGTCACGGTCAACCATCACCACTCGCGCACCCGCCGCCACCATCGCCTCCGTGCTGGCTAGACCGATGCCTGATGCAGCCCCGGTCACGACCGCAACCTTGCCGGTCAACTCTCCTGCCATCGGCTTCTCTCCTTGCCGGGTTTCCAACGTATGCACCGCTCGCAGCACTTGAGCATATCAAGGGGACGGGCGAACCTGCCGCCTTGCGGCCGTCCGGTCGAAAGCGTCGCCCCTACGGAAGCGAAGGCTGGCCTGCCGATAGGGCCGGCGACTTCGCCACCAGTGTCCGAAGCCTTGCTGGACGATGCGCCGTGCCTCCGCGAAGGCACGCTGCCGGCGAACAGTCTGCAAGGCTGCATCGGTCATGACCAGGCATTGCCCAAAGCGGGGGAGCATTTCGACATAGACCTGACTTACGGAGCTATGCAGCACGTCGGTGATCGGGTGGGCGTACTGCCGGTCACGCGTTCCTGGACCGCAAGTATCCAACAAGGGTGAATATCAGCCAGAGGACCTGTGTGACGAAGGCTGCAAGGTTGAAGCTCCAAACAAGCGAGAAGATGACGGCCAGTCCGCCCACGGCGTTCAGGATGGTGTAACGCACGTCTGCCAGCCCCAACCTACCGGTCTGCAACCCGGCATAGGCACCGACGTAGAGCGCGACGCCAACCAACCCGACTGCATCCGGCACCGTCACCGCCTAGCTCCCGTCATCTGGGACCGGCGGCGCCATCTCGGGCAAGCACCGGCGTGGCAGCCGGGCGCCAAGTCTGGATGCCGAGATAAAGGGAATAAAGCCCGCCCACGAATCTGAGGACCGCAAAGGCCGTCGCGCTTGCCATGACCAACGCCGACACTCCGACTGCGCCCGCAAGCACATGCACGCAGCCGCCAAGCACGAAACCCATGTAGGAGGCGAGACCGTCCGTCCACCCGGCAGCCAAGATGCGTCCTGCGATGTGGAACAGGCCGGGGTCTGGCATTGCAGCAAGGACGAGCGCCGAGCCGAAGAAAAGGGCCAGGGTCGCCAGTTCGAGCAAAGTCCGCCTCCGTGCGTCAAGCCGTGAAACTCGCACGCGTCCGTCTCGGGGGAAAGGTGGATCATGGCTGGGACCGTGCTGGATGCCCACCCGTCAAACGAATCCCAGGCAGGCACCCGCAACCTGTCCATCAATGCCAACGCTGCGGACGGAAAAACGGACAAGCTGCCCGGCCTTTCTCCGCCGTCAGCGTCCGCCAACGATCAGAGGCGGACTTCCGGCCGGGATCGGCGCCAGCCCCCCCGATCAAACACGCCCGCCCCTGTCACATCGCCCAACAGGACCTGCCTACACCCACTCCCCCGCCCGCATCACCGGCACCGCGGCGCCGGCCGTATCCAGCCCGTCCACGTCCACCTCGCCCGAACCGATCATCCAGTCTATGTGGATCAGGCTGGTGTTGGCGCCGCGCCGGGCCAGCTCATCATCCGGCGCCGTCGTGCCACCCTGCAGGCAGGTGCGGTAGGCCTGGCCGAGCGCGATGTGGCTGGCCGCGTTCTCGTCGAACAGGGTGTTGAAGAACAGCAGCCCGCTGGCCGAGATCGGCGACGACCCCGGCACCAGCGCCACCTCCCCCAGCCGCCGCGCGCCGTCGTCGGTGCCCAGCACCTTCTGCAGCACCTCCTGCCCCGTGCGCGCCTGGGCGTCGGTGATCTGCCCGCCCTCGAACCGCACGGCGATGTCCTGGATCAGGGTGCCGCCGTAGCTCAGCGGCTTGGTGCTGCGGACATGGCCGTCCACGCGCATCATGTGCGGCGTGGTGAACACCTCCTCGGTCGGGATGTTGGGGTTGCAGGTGATGCCGTTCTTCGCCGGCTCCGACCCGCCCAGCCACAGGTGGCCGTCGGCCAGGCCCACGTGCAGGTCGGTGCCCGGCCCACGGAATCGCAGCGTGTGGAAACGCTGGCCGTTCAGCGCCTCGGTGCGGGCGTGCAGCGCGGCATTGTGGGCAGCCCAGGCGGCGACCGGATCGGGCTGGTCCACGCGGGAGGCGGCGAAGATGGCATCCCACAGCCGGGCTACCGCCTGCGCCTCGTCGAGGTCCGGGAACATCTGCCGCGCCCAGGCGGGGGAGGCGTAGCTGACGATGCTCCAGTTGATGGCGAAGTTGGTGATCAGCTCCAGCGCCGGGCGGTAGGCGACGGAGCGGGCGCGGTTGGCCCGGGACACCCGCGCCGGGTCCTGCGCCGACAGCAGCGCCGGGTCGTCGCCCGAGATCGCCAGCCGCGCCGCGCCGCCGCGGTAGGCCGCGGCCATCCCCTCGTACAGCCAGGCCGGCGCGCGGTCGAAGGCGTCGTCCGGGGCGAACTGGTATCGGGCCAGGGTCGTCACGTCGTCGGTCAGCAAGGTCGTGACCTGCGGGCAGCCGGCGCGGTAGGCGTGCTCGGTGATGAGGCGGACCAGCGGCACGGCGTCGAGCGGCGCCGTCATCACCAGTTCCTGCCCATGCGCCAGGGCGAGCCCGACCTCGACCGCGACCTTGGCGAGCCGGTCCAGGCGGGCGTCATGGGTGGCGGCGGTGGGCGTGATGGCGTTCATCGCGGGGGCCTCGTGCTGCGGGAGAAGGGATGCACATAATAGTGCTCCTGCCCCGGCGCAAAGGTCCGCACCATGCCTGACCCCACCCTGACCCTGTATCATGTGCCCCGCACCCGGTCCGCCGGCGTGGTGTTTCTGCTGGAGGAGCTGGGTGTGCCATACCGGCTGGAGGTGCTGAACCAAAAAGCGGGGGAGCACCGCGAGCCGGCATTCCTGGCCATCAACCCGATGGGCAAGGTGCCGGCGCTGCGGGATGCTACGGGAGCCGTGGTGACGGAGCAGGTGGCAATTCTGCTGCACCTGGCCGACCTGTTCCCCGCGGCTGGGCTGGCGCCGCTGGTGGGCGACCCGATGCGCGGGCCATACCTGCGCTGGATGGTGTTCTATGCCGCGGCCTTCGAGCCGGCGGTGGTTGAACGCGCTGCCGGACGGGAGCCGGCATCGCGCACGATGAGTCCCTATGGCGAGTTCGACACGGTGCTGGACACCCTGGTTTCCGCGCTCAGCCCGGGACCCTACTTGCTGGGCGACCGCTTCAGCGCCGCCGACGTGCTGTGGGGTACGTCGCTGGACTGGACCACGCAGGCCAAGATCGTGCCGGGGCGTCCGGAGATCATGGACTACGTCGGGCGCATCCGCAGCCGTCCCGCCGCGGAACGGGCGCGCGAGCGGGACGTGGCGCTGGCGAAAGGCTAACCTGCTCCCTCCTTCTCCGGGAGAGGGTCGGGGTGAGGGAGGCCCAGCAGCGTGGATACTGCCACTGCAAGCGCAATAAACTGCCGATGTTCGAAGATACGGCGCTGGCGGTTTCCCTCACCCCGACCCTCTCCCGGAGGAGGAGGGAGCAGAGAGTAGGGAGCTTACTGACCCGCCACCTTCCACAGGGCATATGGCTCTGTCCGGGTGCTGCCCTTCTCGTGCCACTGGGCCATATCCTGGATATGGCTCGACGTGACGTAGATCGAGCCGTCGGGACCCTCGGCCAGGCTGTCGGGCCAGCGCAGGCGCTTGTCCTGCACCACCGTCC
>CAXTDP010000070.1:0-13959 GCA_964242295.1 uncultured Acetobacteraceae bacterium
CCTCGACCAGCTTGCGGACGGCGCGGACGGCGGTGGAGTCGCTGCCGTCGTCCAGCACCACCCAGCGCACGGGTTCACCCGCCATCGTCTTCGGCAGCAGCTCGATGGTGTTGCAGGCGGGAACGCCAAGCCCGGCGCCGGACCCGGTCAGCGACAGCACGGCGCCGAGCGTGACGTCCGCCCGCGCCGGCGACGCCAGCAGCAGCGCGAGCAGCAGCAGGGGTTTCACGCCGCCTGTACGAGGCTGTGCTTGCCGCCGGGGGTGTCCCGCCCTTCCTCGACCGCATGGCACGCCGCCAGCACGTCGCCAGTTCGCGTGTAGCCCGGACGCTCCAGGCTGCAGCGCTCGTTGGCCAGGGGGCAGCGGGGGTGGAACGGGCAGCCGGACGGCGGATTGATCGGGCTGGGCACCTCGCCGCCCACGGCGATCCGGGCACGCCCGGACATGGACAGGTCCGGGATCGCCTCCAACAGCAGACGCGTATAGGGATGGCGCGGCGCGGCGAAGATGCTCTCGCCCGGGCCATACTCGACGATGCGGCCGAGATACATGACGCCCAACTGGTCGGACATGTGGCGCACGACCGACAGGTTGTGGCTGATGAACAGGTAGGTGAGCTGCAGCCGCTGCTGCAAGTCACGCATCAGGTTCAGGATCTGCGCCTGCACCGATACGTCGAGCGCGCTGGTCGGCTCGTCGCACACCAGGAACTCCGGCTCGCTGCTGAGCGCGCGGGCGATGCTGACGCGCTGGCGCTGGCCGCCGCTGAACTCGTGCGGGAACTTCTCGCCGTCGCGCGGTGACAGGCCGACCTGGGTCAGCAGTTGCGCCACCCGGTCCGCAACGTCGCGGCCGCGCAGCAGCCGGAAGGCGCGGATCGGCTCGGCCACGATGTCCCGCACGCGCCAGCGCGGGTTCAGCGAGGCATAGGGGTCCTGAAAGATCATGTTCATCCGCCGCCGCAGCGCCGGTTGGGCGCGGGCAGCGGACAGATCCGTGCCCTCGAACAGGATTTCGCCCGAGGTCGGCGCATACAGGCCGACCGCCAGCCGGGCCACGGTGCTCTTGCCGCAGCCGCTTTCGCCGACCAGCGACAGGGTGGTGCCGAGCGGGATTTTGAACGATACCTCATCTACCGCGCGCAGAGTTTGCCGCCCTTCCCGCGCCAGCGTCCGGGCCAGCCAAGGGCGGGACACGTCGAAGTGGCGGCTGACCCGGGTCGCCTCCATCACGATCCGGCTGGGGCTGGTTCCGTCACGCATGGGCGGCCTCCACGGTGGCGGGATCATACAGCCAACAGGCCGCCTGGGTGCCGCGCGCCGGCATCAAGCCGGGCCGGTCCCGCAGGCAGCGGTCGAACACCTTGGGGCAGCGCGGGTTGTAGGGGCAGCCCGGCGGGATCGCGGTCAGGCGCGGCATGGCGCCGTCAATCTGCCGCAGCCGCTCTACCCGCACATCCAGCGACGGGATGCTGGCCATCAGGCCCTCGGTGTAGGGATGCGACGGGTGCTGAATCACGTCGCGCACCGGCCCGATCTCCACGATGCGCCCGGCATACATCACCGCCACACGGTCCGCGGTTTCGGCGATCACGCCCATGTCGTGGGTAATCAGCATGACGGCGGTGCCATGCTCCCGAGTCAGGTTCTTCAGCAGCGCGATCACCTGCGCCTGGATGGACACGTCCAGCGCCGTCGTCGGCTCGTCGGCGATCACCAGCCGCGGCTCGGCGCACAGCGCCAGCGCGATTACCACCCGTTGCCGCATCCCGCCGGAGAACTCGTGCGGATAGGCATCCACCCGGCGGTCCGCAGCCGGGATGCCCACGTCTTGCAGCCAGCGCACCGCCCGCGCCCGGGCCTCGGCGTCGGACAGGCGCAGGTGGGCCTGCATGGTCTCCACGAGCTGCTGGCCCACGGTGTAGAGCGGGTTCAGCGTCGTCAGCGGGTCCTGGAACACGGCGCCGATCTGCTTCCCGCGGATGCGGCGCATCTGCTCGTAGGGCAGGTTGTCAATGCGACGGCCGTCCAGCAGCACCTGGCCGCCGCCGATCCGGCCGGGCGGCTCCAGCAGCCCGATGATGGCGGCGCCGGTGAGCGACTTGCCGGCGCCGCTTTCGCCCACCACGCCCAGCACCTGGCCGGGCTCAATGCTGAACGACACGCCGTCGAGCGCTCGCAGGGTGCCGCGGCGGCCGGGGAACTCGACCACCAGGTCCTGCACGTCCAGGAGCGGCATCAGCGCAGCCTCGGGTTCAGGGCGTCGCGTAGCCAGTCGCCCAGCAGGTTGATGGAGAGCACCATCAGCACCAGGCCGATGCCGGGGAAGATCGTGACCCACCATTCCCCGCTGAACAGGAAGTCCTGGCCGACGCGGATCAGGGTGCCGATGGACAGCTTGTTGGCCGGTAGCCCGACGCCGAGGAAGGACAGCGTCGCCTCCGTGACCACGGCCAAGCCCAGGGTCAACGTACCGATGACCAGCACGGGGCCGAGCACGTTGGGCAGGATGTGCGTCAGCATGATGCGCGGTCCCGACAGGCCGATTACCTTGGCGGCCATGACATACTCCTTGCCGCGCTCGACCAGGGTGCTGCCGCGCACGGTGCGGGCAAATTGCGGCCAGAAGCTGATGCCGATGGAGAAGATGACGACGTAGATCTGCAGCGCCTCATGCAGGTTGCGCGGCAGCGCCGCCGTCACCACGCCGTCCACCAGCAGCGCGATCAGGATGGCCGGGAAGGACAGTTGCACGTCCGCCAGCCGCATCAGCGCCGCATCGGTGGCGCCCCCGGCATAGCCCGCCAGCAGCCCGACCACGATTCCGACCGCCACCGCGAACAGCACGGATGCGAAGCTGACGATGAAGCTGATGCGGGTGCCATACATGATGGCCGACAGCAGGTCGCGTCCCTGGTTGTCGGTGCCCAGCAGGTGGTCGCGCGTGCCGTCCGACGCCCAGGCCGGCGGCTGCAAGCTGTCCATCAGGTTCAGGCTGGCCAGGTCGAATGGATCGTAGGGCGCGATCCCCGGCGCCAGCAACGCTCCCACCAGCAGCACCAGCAGCACCAGCGCCGACACGATCGCGACGGGCGAGCGGCGGAAGCCGTAGGCGACGTCCCCATCCCAGAACCGCGCAACGGCCGCGATCACCGCGCCGCCCCCGCCGCTGCCCGGCCGATCCGCAGCCGGGGATCAACGGCATAATACAGCAGGTCCACGATCAGGTTGATGAGCACGAACAGCACGGAGATCAGCATCAGGTAGGCGCCCATGATCGGGATGTCGGCGTTCTGCACGGCCTGGATGAACAGCAGGCCCATGCCGGGCCACTGGAACACGGTCTCGGTCACGATCGAGAAGGCGATGATGCCGCCGATCTGCAGCCCGGCGATCGTGATGACCGGCACCAGCGTATTCTTCAGCGCATGGCCGAAGTTGATCGCCCGAGTTCCCAGGCCGCGGGCGCGGGCAAACTTCACGTAGTCGGACCGCAGCACCTCCAGCATCTCCGCCCGGACCAGGCGCATGATGAGCGTCATCTGGAACAGGCCCAGGGTGATGGCCGGCAGCACCAGCGCCTTCAGCCCCCTTGCGGTCAGGAAGCCGGTCGTCCAATGGCCCAGGTCCACCACCTCGCCCCGACCGAACGAGGGAAGCCAGCCCAAGTAGACGCTGAACACCAGGATCAGCAGGATGCCGATCAGGAAAGTGGGCAGCGACACGCCGATCAGGCTGAAGATCATGAACAGCCGGGAGCTGAAGGCGGTGCGCCGGATGCCGGTGTAAACGCCCATCGGCACGCCGACCGCAATCGCGAACACCGCCGCGGTCGCGGCCAGTTCCAGCGTCGCCGGCAGGCGCTCGCCGATCAGGTCCATCACCGGGCGGGCCAGGCGGTAGCTGACGCCGAAGTTGCCATGCAGCGCGTTCCACATGAACTTGCCGTACTGCACGAAGAATGGCTGGTCGAGGCCGAGCTGCTGCACCAGCGCCACCCGCTGCGCCTCGGTGTAGTCCTGGCCCAGCATGATGGTCACGGGATCGCCGACGAAGGTGAACATGGCGTAGGCGATCAGCCCGACCACGAGCAGGACCGGCACGGCCTGCAAGAGGCGGCTGATGATGAAGGCGAACATCGGCGGGTCGTGCGCTCCCTAGTGGTCAGCCGTCGCGTGAGCCCGGTCTTTCACCGGCTTCGCAGCGGGGTCAAGCAAGTCCGAGGCCACCTCCCCGGCACCTGCGAACTCTGCAACCAGCGTGAAGCCCACGCCGAGCAGCACCGGCCCCAGGAAGATGCCGAGCAGCCCGAATGCCAGGGCACCCCCCAGCACGCCCAGGATGGTCAGCAGGAAGGGCAGCTTGGCGCCGAGGGCGATGAAGTAGGGCTGGATCAGGCTGTAGGCGCCGGTGATGAAGAACACGCCGTAGCAGGCCAGGAAAATGCCCCAGCCCATGTGCCCCGTACTGATCAGCCACAGCGCCGCGGGGATCCAGATGACTGGGGCGCCAACTGGCAGCACCGACAGCAGCCCGGCCAGGGCGCCCAGCAGCAGGGGCCTCGGCACGCCCGACAGCCACAGCCCGAAGCTGGTCAGCAGCCACTGCACCAGCGCCGTGCCCAGGATGCCGTAAACCGTCCCGCGCACCGTCGCCCCGGTAACCGACACCAGCCTCGCCGCGTGAACCCCGGCGATCCGGTGCATGATCCGCAGCAGGTGCCCGGCAAGCTGGTCGCCCGAGGTCCAGAAGAAGAACGCGATCATCAAGGCGATCAGGAACTGCAGCAGCCCGCCGGCGATGCCCAGCAGGACGTTCAATCCCTGTTCCGCCATCATGCCGAAGTAGGGCTGGAAGAACCTGACCATCGCGCTGAGGTCCGCCGCCCACTCGTTCCAGTATTCAGAAAAATTGCGCCCGACCACAGGAAGCGACTGGAGCCATGCCGGGGCGCCTGGCAGGCCAGCATTCAATGCGGCTTCGATAGAGGCGCGGAGCTGCGCCACGTCCTGTGCGCCCGCGGGCGCCGCGAGCGCCAGCGGCAGCACGATCAGCACCGTCGTCAGCAGCACCATGACCCCGGCGGCCCAGCCCCGGCGCATCCGTCCATGCACCCGCACCCAGGTGAACACCGGCCAAGTGCTGTAGGCCAGGATCGCCGCCCATAGGATTGCCGACAGGAAGGGATGCAGCACCAGGATGCAGCCGACCGCGATGCCGACCAGCAACAGGCCCATCAGCAGGCGTTCGGCGATATTGGCGTTGGAGTTCATGAGGCGTCTGCCTGTGGGAGTCTCCCCATCCTACCCTGGCCATGCCGGGCCGGCAAAGCTAGCGTCGCCCGCAAGCAACCCAAGGGAACGCCGATGCCCCGATACGCTGCCAACTTGTCCATGATGTTCAACGAAGTGCCCTTCCTGGACCGCTTCGCCGCCGCGGCCGAGGCTGGCTTCAAGGGGGTCGAGTTCCTGTTCCCCTATGACCACCCCGCCGTGGACATCCGCGCCCGGCTGGACGATGCCGGGCTGGCGCTGGCGCTGTTCAACCTGCCGCCGGGCGACTGGGCGGCGGGCGAGCGCGGCACCGCCGGCCTGCCGGGCCGCCAGGCGGAGTTCCGGGACGGCGTGCAGCGGGCGATAGACTATGCCGACGCCCTGGGCTGCCCCCTGCTGCACTGCATGGCTGGCATCGCCCCGGCAGGCGCGGTGCCGGGCGCACATTTCGCCGCCTATGTCGCCAACGTAGCCTGGGCCGCGGAACGCACCGCAGCCGCCGGGCTGCGCCTGGTGCTGGAACCGATCAACCACCGCGACATGCCCGGCTATATCCTGAACACCACGGGGGAGGCGGCGGGCATCGTCGAGGCACTGGGCCGGGACCGCGTTGCCTTGCAGTTCGACTTGTATCACTGCCAGATCACCGAGGGCGACCTGATCCGGCATATGGAAGCGCTGATGCCGATCATCGGGCACGTGCAGATTGCCGACGTGCCCGGCCGCAACGAGCCTGGCACTGGCGAGATAAACTGGGCCAACGTCCTGCCCCGCTTAGACGCCCTGGGGTATGCAGGCTGGGTCGGGTGCGAGTATCGGCCGGCTGCGGGCACAGTAGCTGGGCTGACGTGGCAGAGCCGATACTAATCTGGTTTCTGGGACATTCGACGCCGCAAGGGATGAATGTCCAGGGCTGACGCATAAATCTGTCACAGCGACTCATCTTTTCCTGTAGACTCACGTCACGGAGTCGGCCTCCCGTGCTGAACAGCGCGGGACGCGGGTGGAGGATGTGAAATGCGCTTTGCAGAGATCGGCCAACAGCTGAGAGCCTACCGGATCGAGTCCGGGTTGCGTGCGGAGGAGATTGCGGCGCGGCTGGGCGTGTCCAGGGCGGCGCTGTATCGCTACGAAAAGGGCGAGGTCATCAAGCTCGACACCGTGAAGCGGCTGGCTGAGCTGCTCAAGGTGTCGCCGTTGTCGCTGCTTGGGATCGGCGTCGAGTATTACAGCCGTCCGGTCGGCTACTTCGAGCGCATCCGCCAGATCGAGGAAAGCGCCGACCAGGTTCTGCAGGTGTTCGGGCCGATCAGCTACCTGACGACCTCCGATGGCTTCGATCAAGCGATGGCGGACGGACTGGGTGAGGCTGCGGAGGGCGCCGGGGCGGACCGCGGGGCATTTCGGACCTCCGCTGACCAGGTGCTCGGCATCCTGGCATCCCGCAAGCGCATGTATCAGCAGCGCAAGCCCGGCATCATCGCGCTGCTGTCGGCCTCCTCGATACGCGCGTTCCTGGACCAGGGCCTGCTGGGTGGGCTGAACCTGTCCGATCCGCTGCGGCAGCAATGCCGGGCAGTTGCGGCACGGGAGGTCGAACACATCGCAGGCTTGATGGAAACCGAGCCGATGGGCCTGCAATTTGGCTTGTTGGCCGGGCCGGACCCGTCGGAAAGCTTCAAGATACTCCGCTCACGTGAGCGGGCGATGCTGGCAGCCAACCCATTCCGCAGCGATAGCGTGCCGACGGCACAGACGGGCGTCGCAATGATCACCGGGGCGGACGAGGCCATCGCCGCGCACCAGCGCGTGGCCGAGGCGATGTGGCGGGATGCAGTGAAAGGTGCCGCTGCGGCGGCGCGCCTGCGCGGGATGCTGGGCACGAACGCCTAAGGCAGACGAGGGCAGCCTGGCTTATACCGTGAGGCAAACCTGCTCCCTCCGGGAGAGGGTCAGGGTGAGGGGGTCTTGGTTACGGGGCGAGTCATTTCAGGTAGAGCCGGACCACTGCCCTTCACGGACCAATAATTGCCCTTGCCCTCCCCCTCACCCCGACCCTCTCCCGGAGGAAGAGAGAGAAGGTGGCCGCTGGCGAGACAGGCGCTACCCCAGCCTTACCTTCAGCGCCTCATTGACCAGGGCCGGGTTGCCCCTGCCGGCCATTGCCTTCATTACCTGGCCGACGAAGAAGCCGAACAGCTTGTCCTTGCCGCCGCGATACTCCGCAAGCTTGTCCGGGTTCGCGGCCAGCACCCTGTCCACCGCGGCGTCAATCGCGCCGGTGTCCACGACCTGACGCAGGCCGCGCGACTCGACGATGGCGGCCGGGTGCTCGCCGGTATCCACCATCGCCTCGAATACCTCTTTGGCGATGCGTCCGTTGATGGTCTTGTCGGCCAGCAAATCCAGCAAGCCGCCGAGCGACGCCGCCGACACCGGGCTAGCCGAGATGGTGCGGCCCGTGCGGTTCAGCGCCGCGAAGAAGTCGCCCATCATCCAATTCGCCGCCTGCTTGGCATCGCGCCCGGTCGCGACCGTCTCGAAGAACGCCGCCGTTTCCTGGTCCGCCACCAGCACCGCGGCGTCATAGGCCGGCAGGCCATGCTCGGCGACGAAGCGGGCGCGCTTGGCGTCCGGCAACTCCGGTAGGTGCGCCTTCAGGTCGGCCACCCAGTCCTCGTCCAGCACCAGCGGCAGCAGGTCGGGGTCGGGGAAGTAACGGTAGTCGTGCGCGTCCTCCTTGCTGCGGAGGCTGCGGGTCTCGCCGCGCGCCGGGTCGAACAGCCGGGTTTCCTGGATGACCTCGCCGCCACCCTCCCAAACCTCGACCTGCCGCGCCGCCTCCGCCTCGATGGCTTGCATGACGAAGCGGACGGAGTTGACGTTCTTCACCTCGCAACGGGTGCGGAACGGCTCGCCGTGGCGGCGGACGCTGACGTTCACGTCGGCGCGCAACGACCCCTCCTCCATGTTGCCGTCGCAGGTGCCGAGGTAGCGCATGATGGTGCGGAGCTTACGGAGGTAGGCCCCGGCCTCCTCCGGCGTGCGCAGGTCCGGCTCGCTCACGATCTCCATCAGCGCGACGCCGGACCGGTTCAGGTCGATGAAGCTGCGCGCCGGGTCCTGGTCGTGCAGCGACTTGCCCGCATCCTGCTCCAGGTGCAGGCGGGTTACGCCGACCTGCTTGGTGGTGCCGTCTGCCAGTTCGATCTCGATGGTCCCGGCGCCGACGACGGGGTGGGCGAACTGGCTGATCTGGTAGCCCGCCGGCAGGTCGGCATAGAAGTAGTTCTTGCGGTCGAACCGGCTGACCAGGTTGATGTGCGCGCCCAGGCCTAGCCCAGTCCGCACCGCCTGCGCCACGCACTCCTGGTTGATGACCGGCAGCATGCCGGGGAACGCCGCATCCACCAGACTGACCCTGCTGTTTGGCGCGGCGCCGTACTCGGCGGAGGCGCCGCTGAACAGCTTGGACTTGCTGACGACCTGGGCGTGGACCTCCAGCCCGATCACCAGCTCCCACGGGCCGGTGCGGCCCTCGATGACGTAGCTCATACGTGTGCTCCCGCACGGATGGAAGGCAGCGCCGAAAAACAGGCTGCGCGCTCCAGCGCGGCGCCGACGGCGAACATGGTTTCCTCGTCGAACGGGCGAGCGATCACCTGCAGGCCGAGCGGCAGCCCCTGCCCGTCCAGCCCAGCCGGCACCGACATGCCCGGCACGCCCGCCATGTTGGCCGGCACGGTAAAAACGTCGTTCAGGTACATCTTCACCGGGTCGTCCATCTTCTCCCCTTGGGCGAAGGCGGCGCTGGGCGTGGTGGGCGTCAGCAGCGCGTCCACCTTGGCGAAGGCCTCGGTGAAGTCCCGCAGGATCAACGCCCGCACCTTCTGCGCCCGCAGGTAATAGGCATCGTAGTAGCCGGACGACAGCACGTAGGTGCCGATCATGATGCGGCGCTTGACCTCTGCGCCGAAGCCTTCGGCACGGGTACGCTCATACAGATCGGTTAGATCCTCGCCGTCCACCCGCGCGCCGAACCGGACCCCGTCGTAGCGGGCGAGGTTGCTGGACGCCTCCGCAGGCGCCACGATGTAGTAGGTGGCGAGGCCGTACTTGGTGTGCGGCAGGCTGACATCCACGATCTCCGCGCCCTCTGCCCGCAGCCACTCCAGCCCCTGCCGCCACAGCGCATCAATCTCCGCCGGCATCCCGTCCGAGCGGTATTCCCGCGGCACCCCGATCCGCAGACCGCGCACGCCGCGGCGGCAAGCGGCGGCGAAGTCCGGCACCGCCTGGTCCGCGGACGTGCTGTCCTTGGGGTCGAACCCGGACATGCTGCCCAGCAGCACCGCGCAGTCCTCCACGGTCCGCGCCATCGGCCCGGCCTGGTCCAGCGACGATGCAAAGGCGACGATGCCCCAGCGGGAGCAGCGGCCGTATGTCGGCTTCACCCCCACGATGCCGGTGAACGAAGCGGGCTGCCGGATGGAGCCGCCAGTATCCGTCGCAGTCGCCCCCAACGCCATGCGGGCGGCAACCGCGGCGGCCGAACCGCCGGAGGAACCGCCGGGCACCAGCGCCGCCTCGTTGCCGCGGGTCCAGGGACTCTGCACCGGGCCATAAGCGGAGGTCATGTTGGACGACCCCATCGCGAACTCGTCCATGTTCGCCTTGCCGAGGAAGATCGCGCCGTCTCGCAGCAGGTTGGCCGTGACCGTGCTCTCATACGGCGGCACGAACGGCGACAGGATGCGGCTGCCCGCGGTGGTGCGGGTGCCCGCCGTGCAGAACAGGTCCTTGATCGCCAGCGGCAGGCCCAGCAGCGGGCGCTCGTCCCCGGACGCCAACGCCACGTCAGCCACCGCGGCGGCGGCCCGGGCGCTGTCGGCCATCACGGTAATCAGGGCGTTCAGGCGAAGGTTGAGCGCATCCACCACCGCGAGGTGCGCGTCCGTCAGCTCAACGGCCGTGAAGTCCTTGCGGCGCAGGCCGTCGCGGGCCTGCACCAGGGTCAGGTCGGTCAGCATCACTCGACCACCTTCGGAACCGCATAGAACAGGCCCGCGCGGTCCGGGGCGTTGGACAGCACCTGCTCGGTGATGCCGCCGTCCGTCACCTCGTCGGCACGCAGGCGCAGCGCCATCTGGGCGGCGCCGGTCAGCGGCTCGATGCCGTCCACGTCCAACTCGTTCAACTGCTCGATCCAGCCGATGATGCCGCCCAGTTCCTGCGCCAGTTGCGCCAGGTCGGCCTCCTCGACGCGGATGCGGGCCAGCTTGGCAACGCGGCGGACGGTCGCGGGATCGAGCGACATTGGGCGGGTTATCCTATGGTATGGAGAAGGCTCCGCCCATACAGGGCGATGCAGCAAATGGAAAGCATACCGGCCGAGATGCCCCTGTTCAACATGGCGGAGCTTCGGGCCGCACTCCCGGCGGGGCGGCGGCTGATCGGGCTGGACCCAGGAGCAAAACTCATCGGGGTCGCGCTGTCGGATGTGGGTCTGATGCTCGCCAGTCCTTATGGCAGCCTGCGCCGAGGCAAGCTGTCCGCGGCTGCGGCCGACATCACCGCCCTGGCGCGCAAGGAAGGCGCGGGCGGGCTTGTGGTGGGCTGGCCGCTGTCCATGGACGGCACGATGGGTCCGGCGGCGCAGGCGGTGCGGGATTGGGCGCGGGCACTGTCCGATGGAACGGCGCTGCCGGCGGCGTTGTGGGACGAGCGGCTGTCGTCGTCTGCCGTCAACCGCTTCCTGATCAGCGAGATGGACCTGACCCGGCGAAAGCGGGCCGCCCTGGTGGACAGCATGGCGGCGGCCTACATCCTGCAAGCGGCGCTGGATGCGAGCACGCCCGGCCCCGCACCTGGCGCTGGCGGACAGGCCAACATCGAAGCCGGGTGACGGACGGTATGGATGGAGCAACCCGTCTCCGCGATCAGACATCGATAGACACTCTCCAGCGGGCAGGACGGCGGACACCCAGCATGACAGCATCCCTTGCGGAACAGGCGCTTCCCGGCACTGACCAAACAGCGACCGCCGTCCCGTCCGACGTGGCGAAGGTGGGCTTCGAGGGACGGGGAACCCAGCACAGCCGGCGGTTCCTGGCCGTCGAGACCGCGGTCAATGTCGTTTACGGCACCGTCCCCTATGCCGTGATGATGATGACTCCAGCCGACCTGGAGGATTTTGCAGTCGGCTTCAGCCTGACCGAGGGCGTCATCCAAGAACGCTCCGAGATACGTGGCACCCGGGTTGAGGACGACCCGGACGGCCTGCGCCTGGTGGTGAACCTGGCGGCGGAGCGCTTCCACGCCCTGCTGGCCCGGCGCCGCTCCATGAGCGGCCGCACGAGCTGCGGCGTCTGCGGGATCGAGGACTTGGCTGCGGTGCCGCGCACTCCGCAGCGAACGGCCGGCCTGGCCCGGCTCAGCACGGCGGCGGTGCGGCGAGCGCTGGACGCGCTGCCGGGCCTGCAAGCGTTGAACCAGGAAACCGGCGCCGTCCACGCCGCGGCCTGGGTCGATTCGTCCGGTGGGATCACCTGCCTGCGGGAGGACGTTGGCCGGCATAACGCCCTGGATAAGCTGGTCGGCGCCGTGCTGACCCAGGGGGTGGACCCGGCTGGCGGGTTCCTGCTGGTCACGAGCCGGTGTTCCTACGAGATGGTGGAGAAAGCGGCGGCACTGGGAGCAAGCGCGCTGGTGGCGATCTCCGCGCCGACTTCGCTTGGGGTGGAACGGGCACGGCATCATGGCATCACGCTCGTGGGCGTGGCGCGCGGGGACGCGATGACGGTGTTCACCGGGGCGGAGAGGGTCGAACCCTGAGCCACCTTGGCTGGGCTTTGCGCAACGCTGTCGGTCGCCTTGCTTTCACCCGCTCCATCGTTTCTAGAAGCGCATCCAGGCGGCAAAGTAGGTGCTGCACGCGCCGTCCTCCTGACCCCCGGATCGCCGCACCGCAAGCGGCTTGCAATAATGGCGAGCTTGCGGACGGGTTCGGAGCGGATGGCGGTTGATGTTGTTAGACCGGTTCGCGTCCAGACTGGATGCAAACCGGCCTAGCTGTCCGGTGCGAACTGGATACCAGGTCCCATCCCAAAGGCATCCGCGTCTCCGACAAGGACATGGCCGCCCCTCAACATTCAACGCGACCCGTTCCAAGGCGAATGGAACTACACCGTTAGGCCACATAAACTCATAAAACGCGCTGTTGTTTTGTGACGATCCCCAACAATTCAATATGTCCATAAGCGACAATGGCTTGTTGCGTTAATTAAACGTAACCGTTAGATTGAAACAGGAAGGCTCCGTATGTGGATTCTTCCAATTCTTTCCCGTCGGAGCTGATAAAAGAAATGCGATCCATGACCCGTCTTTACGTCTTGTCCGCAATTGTGGCCGGGTCCTTCATTGGCCCAGCTCGCGCCGATACAATCTACACTTACACTGGTAACGATTTTGTAGACGTCACTTCACCCTATACCACGTCTAACTACCTGTCTGCCGTGTTGGATTTCATCGTGCCACTGAGGCCGAATTTCCAATATCAGCAGGTCATTCCGGACTCGTTCATATTAACGAGCGGCGTAGCGGGCGATGCTATTACCAGCAACTATGGATCGGCCGGATTCTATATTCAGACGGATGGATCTGGCGACATAGACGGCTGGTATATAGGTGCAAGTTCGCCCGTCGTCCCCTTCACTCAAACACAATATACACTCTATGACGGCGCCCAGTTCGATTACGCCAGCTATGGTGATGGTTCCGGAGGCGTTGGGGGCGCCGCGGGCCAGTGGATTACGAGCGTTTCAGCCGTTCCCGAACCCTCCTCCTTGATCATCGGCGTTGTGGCACTGACCGGCCTTTGGGAACTCAGGCGCCGTTTGAGGTCGGCGGCTCGCTCCTGCACTATGCTGATGGCATAATGGTCCCAGTCGCTGTCGCCTGTGGTTTAAAGCAGGTTTGAATTACTTGGCTTCACCGTCCGCAGGATGCTTACGTGATCGCGGTAGGGAACTGGGTTGCCCCGGTCCCCTACCGCGATCACGTAGGTTTTGAAAGGTTGCGGTCGGACGGGCTTGTCGTGCGTGGGAGGACTCTCGGCCATCAACCAGCAGCAGGCTGTTACCGCGCTCATCCCCAGCGCCGACGCGGTCTCCTGTACGGACAAGCCGCTTTCACGCAGCCGGCGCGACTCCCCGCCGGGTGCCCCGGTCTGCCCGCAACTGCGATTCCTTTGTCGTGCATATTCGGGTGATTGCGAGCGCCGGGTCCAGCCGATAGCCATCACCTGCGGCACGTCACCCAACGAGAGGCGGCGGGCAGGGTAGCAGGAGCAGGTCGCGGCGGCGTAGGAGGCCTTCAAAATCTGAGGTTTCCGGGGCCATCAGGTCCGCTCGCCTTCTCACCGGGGCGGGCGGCTCCGCGTTCAGTCGCCGCCGTCGCCAGGAACAATCGGGTTAGGACCGAGCAGTGCGACAACGCTGGCCGGCGGAAGGTGGAGGGAGACAGCGATCTCCGCCCGTGTCTCTCGGAGACTTGCAGCTGGGTCCCGTGCCGCGCCTCCGGAGCGGTCTGCAACCTGCTCTGGCGTCGCGGTTATCAGCCCGGCCCGCGCGGGGAAACCGGGGCTTCGAGAGGGTCGCAGGCCGCCGCCGCCGCCCGTGCCAGCACC
>CAXTDP010000071.1:0-8000 GCA_964242295.1 uncultured Acetobacteraceae bacterium
CGGCATGGAGCTGGTACGGCACCCCCATCTCGACCTCGCCACGGGCGGCTGCCGCGTCGAGCTGGGCCGCCGTCTCCGGCGCCGCGCTGTCCCAAGCGGGCGAGCGGCACAGGCCGATGCGCGGCGCCCGGTCGGCCCCGTCCTCCGGGTTGCCGAGGTCCCGGCCGGTGACGGCCCGGGTCAGCAGCGCGCAGTCGGCGACGCTCCTGGCAAGCATCCCGACCGTGTCCAGCCCGCTCGCCATGACCTTCATGCCGACGCGGCTTATCAGGCCGAAGCTGGGCTTGTAGCCGACGATCCCGCAGAAGGCGGCGGGACGGATGATGCTCCCTGCGGTTTGCGTCCCGAACGCGACCGGGAAGAAGCCGGCCGCCACCCCGGCGGCGGAGCCGCTGCTCGAACCGCCTGGCGTGTGTGCGGCATTATGGGGGTTGGTGGTCGGACCGGCCTTGCGGGTGGCGAACTCTGTCGTGACCGTCTTGCCGATCACCACGCCGCCCTCGGCCCTTGCCCAGGCGACCGCGGCCGCATCGGCGCGGGGCCGGTGCCCTTCCCAGATCGGCGAGCCGTACTGGCTGGGCATGTCGTGCGTGTCCAGCACGTCCTTGACGCCGAGCGGGATGCCCTGCAGCAGGCCGGCGCCCGGCTTCTGCGCTGCTGCCATGACGGCTTCCGGGTCGAGGTAGGCCATGGCGCGAACGGCGTCCTCGCGCAACGCGACGCGATCGAGGCATGCCTCCATGAGAGTTTCCGGGAGCAGGGTTCCAGCACGGATGCGGGACAACGCTTCGGTTGCGGTGAGGTCTGCCAGGTCGGTCATGGGTGTCCTATGCCCTGGCTCCGTGCAGCCGGCAACGAGCCTGGCCGGACCAGCCTTGAGCGATTGCCCCGGGGGTTCAAGGCGGGGAATGATGTTGGGGGCTGAGACGGGCTACCTGCGGACGGTCAAGCCAGCCGCGGCAACATCTCTCGCTGTGCTGGACTCTCTCGTGCCAGGCCCGGTCGGCAGAGTAGTGTCACGGGCCTGGAGGGATCATGGGCTACGTGCAGTCACCAGCCGACCTGAAGCGCCTGGTCGGGCAGCAAGTGGCGCAAGGGCGTGCCGCGTCCGAAGCGGACTTCATTGCCGAGCCAATGCGCCTGTATGCCGAGTATCGGTTCTTGGCCGTTCCCGATGATCACGCTGCGAGCAGGAACCTGCGTTCGAGCAGGTCGAGGTTGGCCCGGCCATACATCTGGCGCTTGAGGGTCTTCAGACGGTTGATCTGGCCCTCAACGGGTCCGTTGCTCCAGTCCAGCGTCAGGGCGGCGCGCACGGCGTCGTAGTCGGCCGACAAGCGCTTGGCGAAGCGCTGCAGTTTCTGGACGGCGCCGTCGGCTGCGCGTTTCAGCCAAGGATCAAGGCGGTCGGGGGCACGGTCGCGCACCAGGGCCGTGAACGCGTCGGCAAGTCCGACTGCCGCGTCCAGGCCAGGTGCCTGCGCCCGCATGCCGGCCAGCAACGCCTGGTCTTCCTCGCTCCGCTTGTCCGCCCGGCGAAGTACAAGCCAGGTTGCCGTGCGCTGCGTCAGCACCCGCCACGGCGCTGTGGCCAGCACCGGCGGGGGACTGCCAGGGCCGTTCACGCGCCGGCACGCCGCCCTGCGCGCGCCGCAGGCGATGGAGATAGCGGGAAAGCGTGGCGTAGCTACCCCGGTAGCCCCGCTGCCGCAATTCGCGGAACAGCCCACGGCCGTCCCGGCGGCCACTGTCCAGTGCCCGAGCACGGCGTCCTGCCATCGCGCAGCAATCTCCCGGAGGGATGTCAGCGAAGCTGACACGGATCAAGCAGGCTGTGCCCGGCGTCGGCGCGGCGCTCGCGTTCTGGGAACACAATACCTCGTGGCGCAGGTTGCGGAGCACGCTTGCGCGGCTGATACCCAGGTGGCGGGCGATCGCCTCCGCCGTCCATCCTTGGCCGCGCAGATGCCAGACCTGCCCATGCGTCGCACAACCGCGGAGACAGCCTGGGCTTCATACGCCGCCAACTGACCTCACCGGGCCAGCAGGCCGACTGCAAGCAGGCTGAGGCATTGACGGCGAGGCTGCAGCCGCTCTCGGTGGTGGGCGACGAAGGGTATGACAGCGACAAGGCGCGGGAGCGTTGGCGCGCACGCGGCGTCGGCGTGTGCGTGCCGCCCAAGCGCAAGCGCATCGTGCAGCACTGGTATGACACGGAGCTTTCCGCACCCGGCACCTGGTCGGGAATTCGTTCAACCGCCTGAAAGACTTCCGCCGCCTCAGCCTGCGGCTGGACAAGACAGACACCAGCTTCCGCGCCTTTGCCGCCTTGCCGCAGCCGTCCCTAATTGGCGGCTGGAGGTGAAACTTTGTTTCTAGACCCCAAGAGGCTTGCTGGAGCTGACCGAGGCCGAACGGGCGCGGCTGCAGGCCATTCAAACAACCGGGTGGGCGCGACTCGATGCCGAGCAGCACGCCGAGCGATGGCGCAGGACGGGCTGACAGCCTCCGCAACTCTCCTCTCACGGCTGGGCTGGTGCCACGGTGCTCGGAGCCGTCAGGACGCACGCCCTTGGTGTGCGCCGCTGCGCGGTGGCCTGACCATCCTTGACCGCCCCTGTCCTTGACCGCCCCTGTCCTTGACCGCCCCTGCGCGCCGCGACGCGCCGGAAGGCGTTGGGACGGGAAGCCGTCCCGACCCTCGGCCACACTTCCGGCACGTCGAATAAAGACGGGAAAAGAAAACCATCACCAGCGTAGCTGCAGCCGCAGAATGACGCTCCGTAAAACGCAGATTACGTCGCTCGATGAAAAGTAAATTCTCGCATAACGTGCAACATTTCGAAGATTGTCAGCATATCTTACACGCATTGTCATAAAATGTTATAAGTGTCTGATATTGTTGTCTGGCATTAGATTTGCGTAATGTTTTGTGGATCGCCATTGATCCATAGCCCCGGAGTTCTCATGCGTCAGTTTCTATTGGCCTCAGCCATGGCCCTCGCTGCCCCCTTCTTGATTGCAGGCGGAGCACACGCCGCGCCAATGCTTGGCCTTACCGTGCAATCAAACGGAGCTTCCTCCTTTCAGTCGGTGGCACTCGGCGCCAACGGCGGCTCTTACAACTTTGCTCCCGTCAGCGTCGGCAACTTCACCGCCAACAACATCGGCACCCAGCTGTTCTCCCCGGACTACATCGACCTCGCGACCTTCGATCTTTCAAGCCAGGCCGGGGGAACCCTCGTTATCACCTTGACCGGAGCAGGTTTCACCTCGCCGTTCGGGGCGTCAAATTGGCTCACGCAGTTCACGGGCAACGTGGCCAACGGCACAGCCACCGTGACTGCCCAGTCGTATCTCGACAACTCCGACACCTTAAACAACCCAGGATGCGCAGCCGGCTGCACGCTTCTGAGCAGTGTCAATCTGGGCAGCAGCGCCACGGCGTCCGCCGTCACCGATGGTTCGTTCGCCTTGACCGAGGTGATCACCATCACAACCCAGGGCAACACGAGGCTGAGCCTGGATGCGTCGGTCAGCAACGTCCCCGAACCCATGTCGCTCATTCTTCTCGGGACAGGGCTTGCCGGCATCGGCCTGATCCGGCGCCGTGCTGATAGGAAGAACGCTTAAGCGAGTTGGCCTCGACTTTCTTTGCATCCTGATAAGGCCTGTTTCCGAGCTACGTCTCAGAGCGTCCGGCAGAGGTTGAACGCCTTCCTTCAAACTGCAAAACAACCCTCAATCCGCAGCTTTCAAAAGCTAAACGGACATTGAGTCTGGATGTGAAGCTTAATTGTCACCTGCAAACCCTTCGGGGTTGCTGTGGAAATAGGATCATGGCGACTGCGCGCGGCTACGGCGAAGCCAAAGGTAGTTGTCACGAACACTGAGACTTAGCTCGCTTCTAACCTGAATGCGGCGGCATAGGCCACCGTGCTGAGAGGCCATGGATTATGCCTGTTATGCCATCCAAAAGCGTGCTGCTGGTCGAGAATGACGAGCTGTTGCGCGAATGCCTATACGGGATGCTGAGCGGCGCCGGCTTGCAGGTTGCTGAGGCAGCCGACGCCGTTGAGGCCCTGGAACGGATGAACACAGATGGAGTGCCGGGCGTACTGGTGACCGGCATGATGCTCGGTCTTGGGATGAGTGGCCCTGCATTGATCGCCGCGGCCCGGCTTCGGTGGCCCGACCTTCGCGCCGTGCTCATGAGCAGTAAAAACGCAGCCAAGCCCACCAGTCATCCAGGCGACCAGTTTCTGGGCGAGTCGTTCAACACGGATACCTTAATCCAGGCCGTCACGGAAATAGGCGTCAAGTCAGCCCTTGAGCCTCGATCAGCATAAGCATCGGGCGCCGCTTGGTTCTGTCGCAGCCCGAACCGCAGCACGGCTGCTCCCGATACCAGTCTGAACGCATTTTTCAACCCCGAAAACCAGCAACTCCATAAGGAGCCTGACCGTGTCGTTTCTGTCATCCAAGCCGTTGGCTGCCGCGTCCACGGCGCCCTTTGCCATAGGCGCCGCTCCTCAATTCCCGCACAGGCTTTCTCAGTGCAACTGTCATCCTGGCCAGCTTGACCTTGATGCGCTCACGTCGGACTGGCGGGCGTCTGCCGTTGCAGCACCAAGCACCATCACACAGGCAGCGCAGCGCAGCCTTGACCTTGTGCTGAGCTTAGCCGGCCTGGTACTGACCCTGCCGCTGCTGCTACTCGTGGCCGTGTTGGTCAAGCTCGACAGCCCAGGGCCGGTCTTCTATCGGCAGGAGCGGGTCGGCCTGGGCGGGCGCACGTTTGTCCTGGTCAAGTTCCGCAGCATGCGCGTAGACGCCGAGGCCGCCGGGCCGCGCTGGGCCAGCGAACGTGACCCGCGTGTGACCCGGTTGGGGCGGCTGCTGCGGCTGGCCCGGATTGATGAGTTGCCCCAGTTGCTCAATGTGCTTGCCGGCAGCATGAGCTTGGTCGGTCCCCGCCCTGAGCGGCCGCACTTCGTCGAGCAGCTCACGCAAGTCATACCGCACTTCGCCGACCGCATTGCAGTGAAACCCGGCCTTACAGGCTGGGCACAGGTGAACTGTCCCTACGGGGCCTCAGTCGAGGATGCACGGCAGAAGCTGGCCTACGACCTCTACTACCTTCAGCACCGCAGCTTGTTGCTTGATCTCAGGATCCTGCTCTCAACCATAAGCGTCGTGCTCTGCGGACGCGGTGCACGATAGGCGGCCTGGCCTGAAGTTGACCCGTTCTGGGTTCTTCCGCACGTCGGCTGCGGTGGTCGAACCGAAAGGTTCGCCCGGAATGGACTGGGCGACATGGGCTGGGCGACGAGGAAGGTGCTGTCCTGGCGCGTGTCGGACACGATGGATGTGGAGTTCTGCATTGAGGCGCTGGAGGAGGCGCTGGCCCGGTTTGGCCGTCCGGACATCTTCAACACGGACCAGGGCCGCCAGTTCACCTCGCCGCGGTTCACCGGCGTGCTGCTGGCGGCGGGGTGCGGATGCCCATGGATGGGCGGGGCCGGTGGATGGACAACATGTTCATCGAGCGGCTGTGGCGCAGCCTGAAGTATGAGTGCATCTACCTGCACGCGTTCGAGACCGGCTCCGAGTTGCGGGCCGGCCTGGCATGCTGGATTGGCCACTATAATGCCCGGCGGCCCCACTCGACCTTGGCCGGGCGCACGCCGGACGAGGCATACGGGGCAGGAGGAACACAGGGAGCAGACGGGAAGAAGACGGAGAAGCTGGCGGCCTGACGACAACCAGAACCAAGCTTAGCCCAGCCGCAAACCTGTCCGAACAGGTGGGGCCACCTCAGTCGTGATCACGACCTCATCCCTGTGCCACTTGTCCCCAGCTACGGGCAGCCTGCGCCGATCTGGTTTGCGAACGCCTGGCCGAACTTCAGCGCCTATTGGCGCACGGTCTCATGGCTGACCACCATGCCGCGTGCGGCCAGCAGCCCATCCACCGTCCGCAGGCTGAGCGGGACGCGGACATAGAGCCAGACGGCGTGGCTGATGATCTCAGCCGGGAACCGGTAGCCGGCGTAGCTGGGAACGGCGGACGTCGTCATCCCGCCCTCATCTCACAAGCCCACCAGCCCCCAAGTTGACGGTGCCTCGCGGCGCACTCACCAAGCGCCTCGCCGACCTTCAGGGCATGGCGGCGCAAGGTCTCATGATGCGCTCCCGCCTCGACCGGGAACATCCGCTCCAGCAGATCAGCGGCCGTCTGGTAGGTCATCAAGGCGCAGAGACGCGCCTGAAGCCAGTCCAGCTCCGGTGCCGACCGGCAATGCGGCGGCCAGCTGAGGCCCGTCTCGATCCCGCCACACACGGGGCAGCGAAAGCGGGGAAGCCGAAACGTCACCTGGCCGAGCAGCGGCGATACCGCATGGTCCCGGTAGTGCTTCACATGGCAAACGCTGTCACAGCGCGGGCATTCCGGCCGCCGAACCGCATGGCTCCACGCCTGCACGGCGACCATCTCCCGTTGAACGCCCGCCAGCAACCGCTTCGCTTCGGACAAAGTCAGACCCAGACGGCGGTATCGCGGAGATCGCCGGAGCGGCTGATCTCCATGACGTCCGTGCACCGCCCCTCACCTTCAGCCCCGATTTCCACCAACCTCAACATCCAAGCCACGCACCCACCCTCGGCCAGAGAACGGACGCGAAAATATCCGACCGCCGTCGCACCCCCAATCTTGCGACGGTCCCCTTATGCGTCTGCTGGTGGACGAACTGCGGCAGACCCCATGCTGGGCGGCTAGGTCGCTGACGGTTTCCGATCGCGCCAGCGCCTGCATGGCCATGTCCTTGCGGTCACCTCCGGGCAACCTCGCTACTGCGCCAACACACCGATCCATACGCCCACCACACCTGAAAACGTCAGGGTGCCGTCATCCGTCCTGGTAGCGTCAACCCGGCTCCAACTGTAACCCGTCCTTGAACCATGCCATAACCATGAGCACGCCGTCCCTGCCGCGCGTCATGGCAACCTCAGCCGAGCAAGTTGGCAGTGCCTTGGCAGCATGTATGCGTGCTCCGACACCGCAGCCGACCCGCACTCGATGCGCTGCATCCCCGTTCGTCCTGCCCTTAAGGGACGGCGCTATAGCCAAACCAACCCCACACGACCACAAGCTGTTGGCGCAGGCCCTGACGGAACCGTCTTGGGGTGTCAGTACATCAGCGCCGTGTCCAACACGTTTCGCATCTCACCGTGCCGGCCGTCGAGCCAGCACAGCAGGTTGTGGCGGAAGATATTGGCAATACGCGCGTTCTCGCGCCGGACGGTGCTGGCGCTGTGCGGGGAGATCAGGACGTTCGGCATGTCCCACAGCGGGCTATCCAGGGGCAACGGCTCGGGATCGGTAACGTCCAGTGCCGCGAAGCCGACCTGACCCTGTTGCAGCGCCGTCAGCAGCGCCGCATGGTCAACGGCCTGGCCCCGGCCGATGTTCACGAACAGGGCGCCACGCTTCAAGGCGGCAAAGGCGTCGGCGTCGATCAGCCCCTCCGTGTCCGGGGTGTGAGGCACCGTGACCACGACGGCGTCGGCCTGCGCCAGCGCGGCATGCAACTCCGCCACGGGCAGCACGGCGTCGAACAGGCCGGCGTGGGCGCGGGCACGAGCGGGGTCGCGCGCCACTGCCAACACGCGCATGTCGAAGGCACGGGCCACCCGCGCGCAGCCGCGGGCCAGGTCCCCGGCGCCGACCAGGACCATCGTGCGGCCGGCCAAGTCGTCGCCGCAGGTGCGCTCCCAGCGGTGCGCCCGCTGCGCCTCCTGCTGCTGCGCCAGGCCGCGCACATGGGCCAGCAGCGCCACGAACACCCATTCCGACAGCGGGCCGGCGTGCACACCGCGCGCCGTGGTGACCAGGACGCCGGCCTCCGCCAGCCCTAGCTGCCCGACTGCCGGGCCGACGCCGGTGCTGGTGGCCTGCGCCCAGCGCAGGCGCCGCAAATGCGGCAGGTCGGCCTCGGCGGG
>CAXTDP010000071.1:8010-13945 GCA_964242295.1 uncultured Acetobacteraceae bacterium
GTCCTGCGACACCGCGAGCGCCTGGGTCACCTGGTCAGGCCGGGGCAGGGCCTCCTCGGCCCCTTCCGGGTCAGCCTGCATGGCGTAGCCGGCTTCGATAATGCTGTCGGCCTCGGCGGGCAGGTCCCATAGGATGTCCGCCTGCGCCAGCATGGCGTTCCAGGCCGCCTGCTGCTGGGGGCTGCGGGTGAACGGCGCGCCCTTGTGGTCCCCCACGTAGCGAGGCCGAGGCAGCAGTGCCGCATCGTGCAGGACGTGCAGCCGGTCCGGCGCCAGGGCGCGCAGGTGCTCCACGTGCTCCGCTTCCAGGGGCGAGGCGATCAGGACGGTTTCGGGGTCAGGCATGGGCCGGACGGCCAAGGCCGGCGACGCCCATCTCCTCCATGATCTCGGCGACCGCCGTCATGGCTTCCGCAATGTCCTCCTCATCTACGGCGCCCATGCAGCCGATGCGGAAGGTGCCGGCCAGCGCTAGGCGGCCAGGGAAGATGACGAAGCCACGACGGCGCATTCCCGCATACAATGCATCGAACTGGAACGCCGGATGGTCCGGGTTGTGGAACGTCGCCACGATGGGGCAGGCTGCCGCGTCCGGCACCACGGTGCGGAACCCCATCTGCCGCATCCCGTCCACCAGCCGCTGCCAGTTGCGCGTGTAGCGTGCCAGTCGGGCAGTACAGCCGCCCTCGGCCGCGTGCTCCCGGCACGCCTGGGCGAAGGCGGCCAGCACTTGGGTCGGCGGGGTGAAGCGGAACATGCCGGTGTCGTCCATGTGCTGCCCCTGCTCCCGCAGGTCGAGGCTCAGGGACCGGCGCCCGGGCGGCGCGGCCTCCAGCGCGGCCCGGCGCACCACCGCCCAGCCGACGCCGGGCACCCCCTGCATGCACTTGTTGGAGGACAGCATCACCGCATCCGCCCCCAGTGCAGGGGCGTTGATGTCCAGCGCCCCGAACGTTGCCACGGCGTCCACCAGCAGGCCCTTGCCCTGAGCGCGGCATAGGGCTGCCACCTCCTCCAGGGGGTTCAGCACCCCGGTGCTCGTCTCGCAGTGCACCACCATGACATGGCTGATTGCCGCATCCGCAAGCATCGCCTCCGCAAACTGCGCGCCTGTTGGAGGCGTGAACGGGCCGGTCCGCAGCACCGCCGTCGCGGTGCCCAGCGCGTCGCAGATCTCGATCAGCCGGTCCCCATAGACGCCGTTGGTGTGGACCAGCAGCTTTCGGCCCGGCGGCACAAGCAGGGCGATGGCAGCCTCGTTGGCGTAAGTGGCGCTGCCGGGCACGGGAATGGCGGTATAGCTGCCTTCCCCACGCACCAGGCCCACCAGGTAGCCGCGGGCGAACTCCAGTGCTTCTTGGAACTCGGCGTCGCCAGATGGGCGATCCACCATCATCACGGCCTTGGTCGTGTGCGACACGCTAACCGGCCCCGGAGTCAGCAGCAGAGTCTCGCCGGGTGTCCGGGGCATGGGGCTGTCCTTCATCTGCTGCGACACCAGCCTGGCACGGGCGCAAGCCCGCGAGCAAGGCAGGCAGCCGCACTTGCATAATTCTTTGCACGCCGTTTGCATGGTGCATGCGGGGCAGCTACGCCGCCGGTAACGTAATGACTCTGGGAAGCGCCATGACCGCACGCCATCTTCTGACTGCCGCCGCGTTGCTGGCCGGCCTCACCGCTATGCTGGGCGGCGCCCACGCTCAGACAAGGGGCGGCACGCTGGTGTTCGGCCGCGCGATCGAAAGCCAGTATCTCGACCCAACCCGCACTGCGCAGAATGCGGACATCTGGATATCCCTGAACATCTACGACACGCTGCTGCAGCCCACGGCGGACGGCACCGGGGTGCAGCCCGGCCTGGCCAGTGCCTGGTCGGTGTCCGCCGACGGCAAGGTCGTCACCCTGACCATGCGCCCGGACCTGAAGTTCGCCGATGGCTCCCCCATCGGGGTCAGCGACGTGAAGTGGTCGCTGGACCGCGCCCGCGCCAAGCCCGACGGCGGTGAGTTCGCCTTCCTGCTGTCCTCCATCGCCTCGGTCGAGACACGGGGTGCCGACACGGTGCTGGTCAACCTGACCCAGGCGGACCCGGTGATCCTGCAGGCGCTCTCGACCTTCAACGCCGGGATCATGCCGGAAAAGCTCCTGATGGCCGCCCCGGGCGCCACGCTTGAGGACAAGACCAAGGCCTTCGCCGACCACCCCGTCGGCTCCGGCCCGTTCACCTTGGAAAGCTGGAAGCGCAACACCGAGATGGTGCTCGTGCGCAACCCGTACTACTGGCGCAAGGCGGCCGACGGCAAGCCGCTGCCCTACCTCGACCGCGTGCGGCTGCAGATCATCCCCGACGACGCCGCACGCATCCTGAAGCTGCGCGCGGCCGAGTTGGACATCGCCGAGTTCGTGCCGTACTCGCGCGTGGCCGAGCTGCGCGCCGACCCGAAGCTGGACATGGTGCTGTTCCCCGCGGCGCAGGTGAACTACTTCTCGCTGAACGCCCGGCCGACCTTCAAGGACGGCAGCAAGAACCCGATGGCGGACGTGCGCGTGCGCCAGGCGCTGAACTATGCCACCGACAAGGACGCGCTGATTCAGGCCGTCAGCTACGGCACCGGGCGGGTGCAGCGCAGCTTCATGCCGATGGAAACGCCGCTCGCCTCCGGGCCGGAGCGGCTATATCCGTATGACCCCGCAAAGGCCAAGTCGCTCCTGGCCCAGGCCGGCTATCCCCAAGGTTTCGAGGTTACCGCCCTCGCGCTGGCCGGCAGCGCGGACGACTCGGCAAAACTCACGATCCTGCAGCAGCTATGGGCGGCGGCCGGCATCCGCTTGAAGATCGAGCAGCTCGACGCCGCGACCAGGCTGGCCCGCTACAACGCCGGGGATTTCCAGCTCCGCGCCTCGCTTTGGACCAACGATATCAATGATCCCAACGAGATCACGTCCCTGCTGGCCTACTATCCCACCCGCCAGGCCGGCCGCTCCGGCTGGCAGGACAAGCGGGTGGACGAGCTGTTCGAGATGAGCCAGGTGGAGCTGGACCCGGCAAAGCGCGCGGCGGAATACAAGGAGCTGCAGGACCGTTATGCCGAGGCAGCGCCCATCGTGTTCGCGATGGAGGTGCCCTACCCCGTCGCGATGCGTAAGGCGGTCAAGGGTTTCGTGCAGATCCCGCTCGGCAACAACCTGTTCGTCGAGGCATATGTCGAGAAGTAGGCGGGCGTAGGGCAGGAGGCGGGATTGCACCTTCTGAGCGCCCTGGGCCGCCGCCTGGTGCAGGTCGCGGCCACTGTGGTCATGGTGGCGCTGCTGGTGTTCGGGCTGATGCGGATGCTGCCCGGGGACCCTGCGATCACCTTGCTCGGGGACCGGGCCACCGACGCCGCCATCCAGAACCTGCACCATGAGCTGGGCCTGGACCGCTCGGTCGGGGTGCAGTTCTGGGAGTTCCTGCGCCATGCCGTGACGCTCGACCTCGGCGACTCCATCACCTTGCGCGTGCCCGTCGCCCAACTGATCCGCGACGGGCTGCCGATCACGCTGACCCTGACCGGCATGGCAGTCGCGATGGCGCTGTTGATCGCGGTTCCGCTGGCCTTCGTGTCGGCGCTGCGCCCCGGCGGGTGGCCGGACCTGCTGATCCAGGCGGCGTCGCAGGTCAGCCTCTCCATGCCGGTGTTCTACATCGGCCTGGTGCTGCTGATCACGCTGGCAGCCGGGCTGCACTGGTTCCCGGTGGGCGGCATCGGCAGCGGCTTCTGGGAGAACCTCTGGTATCTGTTCCTGCCGGCGCTGACCCTTGCGCTGTCCTTGTCCGCGGTGCTGCTGCGCAGCCTGCGGCAGGCGCTGATCGAGGCCCTGCAGGCGGACTACGTGGGGTTCGCGACGGCGAAGGGCCTGCGGCGCCGGGTAGTGCTGGGGCGCCACGTGCTGCGCAACGCCGGAGTCTCGACCGTCACCTTGCTTGGCCTGCACATTGGCACCCTGGTCGGTGGCGCCGTCATCACCGAGACGGTGTTCGCCATCCCCGGGCTGGGCCGGCTGACGGTGGACGGCATCTTCGCGCGGGACTACGCCGTCGTGCAGGGGCTGACGATGGTGCTGGCGGTGCTGGTCTCGATCGTGTTCCTGCTGGTGGATGCGGTGCAGGCGCTGCTGGACCCCCGGGTGGGCGCTTGAGCCAGGCCCTGGCAGCCCCGCGCCGCCTGCCGGGGCTGCGGGTGCGCGTCCCGACAGTGCTGGGCGTGCTGATCCTGCTGGGGTTCGGGGTCTGCGCCGCAGCACCTGGGCTGGTCGCGCCGTACTCCCCGACGGCGTTCGACTTCCGGGCCATGCTGGCGCCGCCCAGCGCCGCGCACCCCTTCGGCACCGACAACTTCGGCCGCGACGTGCTGTCGCGGACCATCTGGGCGGCGCAGGTGGACCTGCAGATCGCCGTGTTCTCCACGGTGTTTGCGGCGGTGTTCGGCACGACCATGGGGTGCCTGGTGGGCTATGCCGGCGGTTGGATGGACGCCGTGTTCCGCCGGGTGGTGGACGTGTTCGTGACCATCCCGTTCCTGGTGCTGGTGATCGCCATCGTGGCGGTGCTGGGGTCTGGGCTGACCAACATGTATATCGCCATCACCGCGGTGAACTGGATCGTCTATGCCCGGCTGATGCGGGCCGAGGTGCGGACGCAGGCGCGGCTGGACTACGCCGCGGCCGGCCGGGTGATGGGCTACAGCCACATGCGGATCATGTTCCGGCACCTGCTGCCCAACGCGGTGTCGCCGCTTGTAGTGTATTGGATGACGGATATGGCGCTGGCGATACTGCTCGGGTCGTCGCTGGGCTACCTCGGCCTGGGCGCGCAGCCGCCGACTGCCGAGTGGGGCCTGCTGATCGCTGATGGCAAGAACTTCATGACGACTGCCTGGTGGATGTCCATCTTCCCGGGCCTGGCCATCGTGCTGGCGGGTACCGGGTTCAGCCTGCTGGGGGACGGCTTGGCAGGCTGGGTGCGCCGGCGCGCATGACGGAGCCGCTGCTGCAACTGCGCGGGCTGCGCGTCGGTTTCGGCGACGCGCAGCCGGTCGCCGGCGTGGACCTGGATGTCCGGCCCGGCGAGATCCTGGGCATCGTCGGCGAGTCCGGATCGGGCAAGAGCCTGACGCTGCGCGCCATCCTGCGCCTGCTGCCGCCCGGCGCCCGGCTGGGCGGCCAGGTGCTGTGGCAGGGCCAGGACATGGCCGCCCTGACCGGGGCCGCGATGCGCGATGTGCGAGGGCGCGGCATCGCGATGATCTTCCAAGAGCCGATGACGGCGCTGAACCCGGTGCTGACGATCGGCCTGCAGATCACCGAGAGCCTGTCCGAGCACCTGGGCCTGCGTGGTGCCCCCGCCCGGCGCCGGGCGGCGGAGCTGCTGGACCTGGTGGGCATACCCAGCGCCTCCCGCCGGCTCGGCAGCTACCCGCACGAGTTCTCCGGCGGGATGCGGCAGCGCGCCATGATCGCCATTGCGCTGGCAGCCGGCCCCAAGCTGCTCCTGGCCGACGAGCCGACCACGGCGCTGGACGTGACGATCCAGGACCAGATCCTGCGGCTGCTGCTGCGCTTGCAGCGTGAGCTGTCCATGGCAGTGGTGATCGTGACGCATGACCTGGGCGTCGTCGCCGGAACTTGCGACCGGATGGCGGTGATGTATGCCGGGACGGTGCTGGAAACCGGCCCGACGGCGGCGCTGTTCGCCCGCCCCGCCCACGCCTACACGCTGGGCCTGCTGAACTCCCTGCCGGATGCGGCCCGTGCCCGCCAGCATTTGCCCGGCATCCCCGGGTCGCCGCCGGACCCCTTGGCCTTGCCGCCGGGTTGCCGCT
The DNA here is from genome assembly GCA_964242295.1 of uncultured Acetobacteraceae bacterium. Classification (GTDB taxonomy): domain Bacteria; phylum Pseudomonadota; class Alphaproteobacteria; order Acetobacterales; family Acetobacteraceae; genus DASWOJ01. The sequence continues at coordinate 13,872 of CAXTDP010000071.1, forward strand.
TCGCCCCGCGCTGCGACTTTGCCGTGCCGGCCTGCACCGCCGCGTTGCCCGGCCTGGCGCCCTACGGGCCGGGC
>CAXTDP010000072.1:0-13727 GCA_964242295.1 uncultured Acetobacteraceae bacterium
TGCTCGACGCGCGGCCCCGCCGCCGAGGCAGCATGTGCCGCCGCGACCGCATCCTGGAACCCGGCCAGGCGCGCCACCGTCGCCCGCCATCCCGCGAGGCTTTGATACTGGTTGATGAACCAGGACAGCGAGTCCTGCACCTGGCTGAATGCCCCGCTCACCTGGGTCAGCACGCCGAACGTGACCTCGCCCGCGAAGTAGCGCGGCGACGCGGCAACAAAGGGAAAGATGCCCGCGACCTGTGAATAGCCGTAGATCAGGCTGTTCACCAGCTTCCGCCGCTTGATGAGCAGCATCCAGTTGCCGACGATGGCGGTGAAGCGCGCCGTCAGGCCGGCACGTTCCGCTGCCTCGCCGCCCATGAGCGCAATGCCCTCGGTGTTCTCGCGCAGGCGCACCAAGGCAAAGCGGAAGTCCGCTTCTGCCCGCTGCTGCCCGAACTCCAGCCCGGCCAAGGGGCGGCCGATGAGATGCGTGAGCCAGCTTCCGAGTGCGGCATACAAGATCGCGACCCACAGCATGTAGCCAGGGATTGGAATGCCGGCGAGCGTGACGATGCCGGACAGCCCATACAGGATCACCGCAAAGTTGAACACGCTGACCACGTTCGACAGCAGGTCCAGCCCAAGGGTCAGCGTATCGTCAACGAAGGACTTCGAGTCGTCCGCGATGCGCTGGTCCGGGTTGTCGCTGTTGCCCTGGGCTGTCACGCTCAGCGTGTAGAACGCGCGTCCCGCCAGGTAGTCCCCGACCATCCGGTCCACCATCCAGCGGCGCCAGCGGATCTGCAGCAGTTGCCGCAAGTAGGTGCGGTAGATCGCGATCGGGATATAAACCAGGACAATCGGCACGAAGCCCGGCATGAACCCGGCCTCACCGTCGCGGTAGGTCAGCAACAGGTTTATGAAGCTCTGCCAGTCCTTGCTCTGCAGGCTGTCGAAGAAGGCGCGGTTCCAATAGTTCAGCACCACGTTCAGCCCGACCAGGAACAGGTTCATGGCGATGATGGAGCCGAGCAGGAGCCGGGCCGCCCACCGCTCCTCCGACCGGAAGAACGGTGAGGCAAGGCGCCAGGCGTCGGCCAGCACCGTCCGCAGGCCCCGCATCAGGCGGCTCCCGCCGGCACGGCTTGGCGTAGGCGTATGACGCCCTTCACATCCTCTGGGCTGACGGGCCGGCCCTTGCGCAGGATCTCGATCTGCCCCGCCGCTGCCAGCCGGCACGCGACCCGGCGCACGGCTGTCATGAGCGCCTGCCAGTCCGGCCGCAACGCGCGGGCGACCTCGCTCGGGCAGATGGACTTGCCTGGGCCGCGGTCGGCAGTGAGAGCGAGGATCAGCACCTCGATCTCAGCAGGCTTGGGGGCGGGACGAGGTGCGGTGGCGGTGCTGGTCATGGGGCAGGACGCTGGCCCAGCGCGTGCCGGGCCGCAAGTTGCGTTCACGCGAGGCTTGTCACGTAATCCGGCGTGACGATGGACGGAGTGGGGCTGCAAGGCTACGGATGGCCGATCCCTGATGGAGGCACCCGCCATGATGGACGTTTGGACCTGGCCAACCCCCAATGGCCACAAGGTCCACATCGCGCTGGAGGAGCTAGGGCTGCCCTACCGCGTGATCCCCGTGAACATCGGCGCCGGCGACCAGTTCAAGCCTGACTTCCTGGCCATCACCCCAAACCACCGCATCCCCGCCATCGTGGACCCGGACGGCCCTGGTGGTGAGGTAGTGACCTTGTTCGAGTCCGGCGCAATCCTGATCTACCTGGCCGAGAAGACCGGACGGTTGATGCCGCGGGACCTGCAAGGCCGGCTGACGTGCCTGCAATGGCTCATGTTCCAAATGGGCGGCATCGGGCCGATGTTCGGCCAATACAACCACTTCGCCGCTTATGCGCCGGAGAAGCTACCTTATGCCATCGAGCGTTATGGGAACGAAGTCCAGCGCTTGCACCACGTCTTGGACAAGCGGCTGCAGCAGGCGGAGTTCCTGGCGGGTCCGGAGTACAGCATTGCTGATGTCGCTACGTTCCCCTGGGTACGGAACCCAGATCGGCGAGGGATCAACCTGGCGGATTACCCAGCCGTCCGGCGCTGGCATGATGCCATTGCGTCTCGTCCCGCGGTGCAGCGGGGTGTCGAGGTGCTGGCCGACCGCAGGCGCCAAGGCCAGATCACCGAGGCCGAACGGGAGGTGATGTTCGGCAAGACGCAGTTCGCGGCGCGGTGAGGCGCCGCAGGGCTGCTACTTGATCTTGGCTTCCTTGAACGGCACGTGCTTGCGTGCGACCGGATCATACTTCTTCAGCTCAAGCTTGCCGGTCGTCGAACGGGCGTTCTTCTTGGTGACGTAGAAGTATCCGGTGTCCGCGGTGGAAACCAGGCGGATCTGGACGGTGTTGCTCTTGGCCATGACAGGATTCCCGATGCTCCGCACCTACAGATGCGGGGAAGGGCGGGAACATGCTCATGGCAGGGGCTGCGGTCAAGCCCGGCGTGCATCCTGGAATGCCTAACGCAAGATAGGCGCGCTGCCAGGCATCAGGCGGGCTGCTTCGTAGGCAGTGGGATGTTCAAGGAGGTAGTGCGCGGCGAGCATGTCGCCCTCCCGCGGTTCTCCCGCGGGACAGGCGTTACGCTGCTCCAGGATCATGGCAGGCGCGACTGGGATGCGGGAGGCGCGGTGCCGGTCCAGGGCGGCTTGCAGCCGCTGCACCCCGCGATCCAGGCTGGAAAGCTGTAGGGCCAAGTCGTCCTGGCCCAGGCTGGTGCACACCTGCGGCAGCACGCCCAACCCTTGGATCGGCCAGCCGCGCGGCGCCAGCACGCGGCTCCAGGTCACGAACAGCTCGCCGCCGTCCGGCAGGGTGCCGATGGTCTGAACCAGGCCTTTCCCCAAGGTGGAACTGCCGACGACCACGGCCCGGCCGTCATCGGCCAGCGCAGCCGCCAGGATTTCGGCGGCGCTGGCAGTGCGGCCATCTACGGCAACGACCACCGGCACGCCGCCCGTCGCATCGCCCGATACCGCTTCCCAATGGTGGGAGGCGTAGGGATTGCGTCCCTCTGTGACCGTGATCAGCCCGGCGTCCAGCAGCAGGCCCGCCGCAGCCACCGCCTGGCGCAGCAGGCCGCCGCGGTTGCCGCGCAGGTCCAATACCAGCCCACGCGGCCGGCGCGCCGGGGCGACGGAGGGGCCAAATGCACTGTCCAATTCCCGGGCCAGCCGTGCCCCGGTATCGGCACTGAAGCTGGTGATCCGCAGCGCGAGCACGTCCCCGCTGCGGACGGCATAAACCGTTTCCGGCGGAGTGACGGCACGCTCGACGTCCACCGCCCGGGTGCGCCCGTCGCGGCCGCGCACGGCCATCGTGACAAGCGTACCCTCCGGCCCAGCCAGCCAGCCCATCACCGTTGCGGCGGAGGCGCCCTGGGTGGGGCGGCCGTCCACTGCGCCGATCCGGTCGCCGACAATGATGCCGGCCTCTCCGGCGGGTCCGTCGGCATTCACGTTGTCCACGACCAGCACGCCGCCACGCCGCACGAGGGACAGCCCGGCGCCGGCCTCCCCCGACCGGTGCGCGCGGTCCGCATCGGCGGCGCCCGGCGGGACGTAGCGCGAGTAAGGGTCGAGGTGATTGAACACCTCGTCGAAGAAGGCGCCGATCAGCGCCTGGGTCCCGGCCTGGCGCAGGGCGGGGGAAACCTCCCAGGCCGCGGCAAAGACATCGGCAGCGGCGGCGCCCCAACCCTCAGCGGTCGGCAGCGGCGGTGCGCCGCGCTGGAACTGCGCCTTCCCTCCGACATCAAGGGCGATCGCACCATCGCGGAGCTGAACGGTCAGGGCGGTGTCCAGCGCAGTCACACCCTGCAAGCCCCAAAAAGTGAGCTGCGGGATCGTCACGGCCTCGATGGTCCGGGGAGCGGTGAACGACAGGCCCGACGAGAACACCGATGACGCAAGCACTAGGTCGAACGCTGGCTCGGCTAGCCTTGGCTGCGCCAGGGCCGGTGCAGCCAGCAGCATCAGAACCAGCAGCAGCCTCATCGCCGGCGTGCGCGTTGGCTCCCGGCGCTGCGTTGCTCGCTGCTCTGTCGGCCCGGGACGGTACCCGTTGCGGAACGCGCCGGGGATGCCATACTGAACAGCAGCCCACCGGTCAGCGGCGCCGCCTCCTGCAAACGGACCTCGACGTCCTGGGCCAGGTGGTAGGACATGCGGGTGCGGCGCCCGTGCAGGGACTGCGAGGCTTCCTCATACAGCCAGTAGTCGTCGCCAAGCCCCGACATCGGCACGAGCCCGCTGGCGCCGGTGTCGGCCAGGGTCACGAACAGCCCGAAACGCTGCACGCCGCTGATGCGGGCAGCGAAAACCGTGCCGACCTTGTCCGCCATGTAGGCCGAAAGGTAGCGGTCAATCGCCTCCCGCTCCGCCAGCGCCGCCCGGCGCTCGGTGGCGCTGATGTGCTCGGCGGTGTCCGGCAGCCGCCCGACCTCCTCCGGCGACAGTCCGCCCAGGCCGAGCTTGAGGCCCGTAATGAGCGCACGGTGAACCAGCAGGTCGGAGTAACGGCGGATCGGGCTGGTGAAGTGGGCGTAACGCGGCAGGGCCAGGCCGAAATGGCCGATGTTGTCCGGGTTGTAGGCGGCCTGCGACTGGCTGCGGAGGATGACCTCGTTTACCAACGGCGCCTGCTCGGTTCCCGCGACCTTCTGCAGCACCCGGTCCAGGTCGCGCGGGTGCAGGTCGTTGCCGGGCGCCAAGCTGATGCCGAGGCCGTGCAGGAAGGTGCGCAGCGTTTCCAGCTTCTCTTGGGACGGTGGAGCATGGACGCGATACATGCAGGGCTGGTGCAGCCGCTCCAGTTCCTCGGCGGCGGCCACGTTGGCCAGCACCATGAACTCCTCGATCAGCTTGTGGCTATCCAGGCGCGGACGGGGAGCGACGGACACCACCTTGCCCGCCTCCAGCACCACCTTGCGCTCCGGCAGGTCTAGGTCGAGGGTACCGCGGGCCTGCCGGGCGGAGAGCAGGGCGCGGAAGGCGGCATACAGCGGCGCGATAACGCAGGGCAGGCCCAACCCGTCCCCGGCATCGTGCGCGTCCTGCACCTGGGTGTAGGTCAGGCGCGCGGCGCTGCGCATCAGGCCGCGGCCGAAGCGGTGCCCACTCTTGCGTCCGCTGGCGTCCACCCGCATTTCGACGAACAGGCAGCCGCGGTCTTCCTGGGGCCGCAGGCTGCACCAGCCGTTGGACAGCTTTTCCGGCAGCATCGGCACGACGCGGTCGGGAAAATACACGCTGTTCCCGCGGGTCCAGGCAGCAGTGTCGAGCGGCGCGCCCGGCCGGACATAATGCGCGACGTCGGCAATGGCGACGATCAGCCGGAAGCCGGCGCCGTCCTGCTCCGCGAACACGGCGTCGTCGAAGTCGCGTGCGTCCTCGCCGTCAATGGTGATCAGGGGGGTGCCGCGCAGGTCCTCCCGCTTGCCGAGCGGCACCCCGCGGGCACGCGCGGCGGCAGCCAGTGCTTCCTCCGAGAACTCCTGCGGTATGTCGTGGGCATGGATGCAGATCAGGCTGACGGCGCTGGCGTCGCCAATGCGGCCCAGGCGCTCGACGATGCGGGCAGGCTTGAGGCCGTGCGTGCCGCCAGGCAGCGGCTCGGCCACCACAATCTCGTCCGTTTCGGCACCGCCATCCTCGCCCGGCGGAATGCGCCACTCCGCCTTGGCCCGGCGGTCCGTTGGCACCAACCGGCCCGGCGCGCGGAACACGCCCAGGATGCGGCCCGGCTCCTCCGACAGCCGCTTGAGCGTACGGCCTTCCCACTTGCCGTTGCCGATCGGGTTGATGCGGGCAAGCACCTTCTCGCCGGGCGCCAGGGCCGGCTGGCCACGACGTTCCGGCGCCATCAGCACCATCGGCGGCGGGCCGTCGCCGGTCCACTCCACGGGACGGGCTATGGCGTCGCCGTCGGGATCGGTGCCGGTGATGCGCACCACGATGGCGTCGGTGTCGCGGCCCGGCGGGGTGAAGCGGCGGTGTCCGGCCGGTGCGATGGCGCCCTCCTTGGAAAGATCCGACAACAAAGCGCGCAGGTCGCCCCTCAGTTCGGGGCCTATCCCAAATTCCCTTGAAATCTCGCGCTTTCCGATCCGGCCCGGGGCGGAGTGGATGAAGCGCCGGACCGCGTCGCGGCTGGGCAGGCCCGTAGGGGGCTTGCGGGCCACCCTAGCCCGCCGGCGCCTTGGCTGGCTTGGCCGCGGCACGCTTCGGGGCAGGCTTGGCCGCTTTCTTCTTCGGCGCTGCCTTCTTCGCGGCTGGCTTCTTGGCTGCCGCCTTGCGTGCTGCTGGCTTCTTGTCTGCCTCCGCCGCGGTGCCGTTCGCAGCCTTCTTGGCCGGCGCCTTCTTTGCCTTTGCGCCGGCCTTAACCGGGACCTTGCCCTTCTCGTCCAGCAGGGCGACCATCTGCTCCAGCGTCACATCCGCCATCGCCGCCTCACGCGGCAGGTTGGCGACGCGTTGCCCGTGCTGGGCATAAGGGCCGAACCGGCCTTTGCGTACCGTCACCGGCTCCCCGTTCTTGGGATGCGGTCCCATCGAGCGCACGCTGTCCAGCTTCTTGGCCAGCACGTCCACCGCCCGGTTCAGCCCGACCACGAGCACGTCATCGTCTGGGTCCAACGAGCCATAGATGCTGCCCATGCGGACGAACGGCCCAAAGCGGCCCAGCCCGGCCTCGATCTCCTCCTTGCGCTCGGGATGGATGCCGACGATGCGCGGCAGGGACAACAGGCCGAGCGCCTGTTCCAGGGTCAGCGTGTCGCCCTCGACGCCCTTGGGCAGGGAGGTGCGCCGGGGCTTGCGCTTCTTGTCTTCCGGGTCGGCCTCGCCCTGCTGCACATAAAGGCCGTAGGGACCGCGGCGAACGGTGATCGGCTCCGCGGTCGTAGGATGGAGTCCCAGGTCGCGCTTTCCCTCCTTAAGCGTTTCGCCGCTGTCTTCCCCGGCGTCTATCGCCAAGGGACGGGTATACTTGCACTCCGGGTAGTTGGCGCAGCCGATGAAGCTGCCGTGGCGGCCCAGGCGCAGGCCAAGCCGCCCCTGGTGGCAGGACGGGCACAGCCGCGGGTCGCCGCCATCTGCGCGGGCAGGGAAGAAATGCTCGCCCAGGTCCTGATCCAGCGCGTCGATGACGTCGGATATTTTGAGGTCCCGCGTCTGCTCCACCGCGTGGGAGAACTGGTCCCAGAATGCCTGCATGACGGCGCGCCAGTCCACCCGGCCGCCGCTGATATCGTCGAGCTGCTCCTCCAGCGACGCGGTGAAGCCGGTGTCCACATAACGCTCGAAGAAGCTGGTTAGGAACGCCGTCACCAGCCGTCCCCGGTCCTCCGGCACGAACCGCCTGTTCTCCATACGCACGTAGCTGCGGTCGCGCAGCACCGTAAGGATGCTGGCGTAGGTGGACGGGCGGCCGATGCCCAGCTCCTCCATGCGCTTGACCAGGCTCGCCTCGGAATAGCGCGGCGGCGGTTGGGTGAAGTGCTGGTCGGCCTGGACCTGGCCCAGGCCCAACGGGTCCTGCTCCTTCATCGGCGGCAGCATCCGGCTCTCGTCGGGGGCGCTCGCCTCCGGCGCGTCGTCAACGTCCTCGCGATACAGCTTCAGGAAGCCGTCGAAGGCGACGATGGAGCCGTTGGCGCGCAGCCGGGCCCGGGCACCGGCGATGTCAACGGCGACCTGGTCCAGCTCCGCCGACTGCATCTGCGATGCGACAGCGCGCTTCCAGATCAGCTCATACAGCCGGGCCTGCTCCGGGCTGAGGCGCCCGGTCACGCTGTCCGGGGTGCGGGACACGTCGGTCGGGCGGACCGCCTCGTGCGCCTCCTGGGCGTTCTTGGCCTTGCTGCTGTATTCGCGCGCGGCTGCAGGAACGTAGTTGGGGCCGAAGGTGTCACCCACGTGGCCGCGTATGGCCATCATGGCCTCCTGCGCCATCTGCACGCCATCGGTCCGCATGTAGGTGATGAGGCCCGTCGTCTCGCCGTCCAGCTCGATGCCCTCATAAAGCTGCTGGGCGCAGCGCATGGTGGCCTGCGCGCCCATGCCGAGCTTCCGGCTGGCCTCCTGCTGCAGGGTGCTGGTGGTGAAGGGCGGCGGCGGATGGCGCTTGACGCGCCTGCGCTCGACGGTCGCGACGGTGAAGGCGTCGGATGCCACGGCATCCCTGGCACGGTGCGCCAAGTCGGCGGTGTTCAGGTCAAACTGATCCAGCCGCTTGCCGTCCATGTGGGTCAGCCGCGCGGTGAACGGGGCGCCGGCCGGAGTGCGGAAGTGCGCCTCCACCGTCCAATACTCACGCGGCTTGAACACCTCGATCTCGGCTTCCCGCTCGCAGATGATGCGCAGCGCCACCGACTGCACGCGGCCGGCGCTCTTGCTGCCGGGCAGCTTGCGCCACAGCACGGGGGACAGGGTGAAGCCGACCAGGTAGTCCAGGGCGCGCCGGGCCAAGTAGGCTTCTATAAGTGGCTGGTCCAGCTCGCGCGGGTGGGCAATGGCATACTGAACGGCGGTCTTGGTGATCTCGTTGAAGGTGATGCGGTGGACGTGGACGCCGCGCAGCGCCCGGCGCTCCTCCAGCATGGCCCGGACGTGCCAGCTTATCGCCTCGCCCTCGCGGTCCGGGTCGGTGGCGAGATACAGCGTATCGGCGCCCTTCAGCGCCTTGGCGATGGCCGAGACCTGCCGGTCGCCGCGGTCGTCGGCGGCCCAGTCCATGGCGAAGCCTTCCTCCGGCCGCACGCTGCCATCCTTGGGCGGCAGGTCGCGGACATGGCCGAAGCTGGCGAGCACAGTAAACCCGCCGCCAAGATACTTGTTGATGGTCTTGGCCTTGGCGGGTGATTCGACGACGACGACGTCAGTCATGGGGTCCTTACCGGGGCATGCTGGCGGGCTGCCCCCCTAACCGATCAAAGATACTTGATTGCCTGGCAACATTTGCACGCGGTGGCTCAGTTCCAAGGCCATCAGCGCCGCCTGCACCGCATGGACCGACAACTGGCAGCGCCGCACTAGGTCGTCAACGGGCGTGGGCGAGGGACTTAGCAGCGGTGCAACCTGGGCGACAACGGCCGCGAGGTCTATTGGGGCGTCATAGGGCGCGGCGTCCTCGGCAAAGCCGGCCGGCATGGGCAAGGCGGCCTCCATCGGCAGGTGACCGGTCACGTCCGCGGCGCTTTCCGTCAGGACCGCGCCTTCACGCAGCAGGTTGTTGGAGCCGCGGCAGCGCGGGTCCAGCGGCGATCCGGGCACGGCGAACACCGCCCGGCCCTCGTCCAAGGCAATCTGCGCGGTGATGAGGCTGCCGGAGCGTGGCGCGGCCTCGATCACCACGACGCCGAGGGACAGCCCGGCGATGACCCGGTTGCGGCGGGGAAAGTGCCGGGCTTGCGGCGCCGTCCCTAGTGGCGCTTCTGCAACAACTGCGCCGCCTTCTGCGACCCGGCGTTGCAGGTCAGCGTTTTCCGGCGGGTAAGGCACGTCCACCCCGCCGGCAACAGCCGCAATCGTGCGCCTCACGCGTAGAGCGCCCTCATGCGCCGCCGCGTCCACGCCGCGGGCCATGCCGGACACCACGACCAGCCCAGCCATCGCCAGGTCGGATGCCAGCAGCTCCGCCATTCGCTGGCCGTTGACCGAGGCGTTGCGGGCGCCGACCAGTGCCACGGCGCGTTCTGTCAGCAATGCGGCGTTGCCGATGACCGACAGCAGCGGCGGCGCCGGGTCGAAAGCTGCGAGCGCCGGGGAATAGCCAGGGCCGTCAAGGAACACCATCCGGCCGCCGAGCTTGGCGAGACGATCCATCTCTTTCCTCGCGGCTGACGCGGCCGGGACAGTGGGCGCTTCCTTTTTGCCGCCAGCCTGGGCCAGTCCGGGCAGGGCATCCAGCGCCTCGGCAGCGGTGGCGTAGCGGCGCAGCAGGCGGCGGTAGGTCACGGGACCAACCCCGTCGGTGCGGGCCAGGCGCAGGCGGTCCAGGCTTTCGGCTGGGGTCACTTTCCCTGGCCGATGCGCGGCTCGGTGCCGGCCAGCAGGCGGCGTATGTTGCCCTCGTGCCGAACGAAGACGATCAGCGACACGATACATACGGCCAGGGCCGGGTTTGCGCCGGCCCAGAGCAGCATCAGCACCGGCGCCGCCGCAAAGGAGGCGATAGACCCGGCGGAGGACCGCCGCGTCAGGCGGGCCGCCGCCAGCCAAATCGCGCAGGCGCCAAGCCCGACCGGCCATGCCGTACCCAAGATCATGCCCAACCCGGTCGCCACGCCCTTGCCGCCGTTGCCGCGCATCCAGATGGAGGTGCAGTGCCCGGCGACCGACGCCCCCCCTGCAACCAGCCCTGCCGACGGCCCGGCAAGATACGTCCCGGCCAGCACCGCTAGCGCGCCCTTGCCGCCGTCCAGCAGCAGCGTCGCCGCAGCCACGTCCTTGCGCCCGGTCCGCAGCACGTTGGTCGCGCCGATGTTGCCGGAACCGATCCCGCGTATGTCGCCCAGCCCTGTGGCGCGGCTGAGCAGGTAGCCGAAGGGAATGGAGCCGAGCAGATAGCCGCCGACAACGGCAATCAGGGCGGCTTGCCAGGTCAGGGCCGCGGTCACCGCCGCTGCCCCACGATACCATGTGTTGAGGTAAGGAGCTTTCTGCTCCCTCTCCCTCGGGGAGAGGGCCGGGGTGAGGGGGTCTTGAAGCGCAGGCCTCTCCCGATGCGGGGCTGTTGCCGTGTAGCAAGGGTGGTTTCCCGCTCCGCAGCCAAGACCCCCTCACTCCGGCTCTCTCCCGGAAGGAGAGGGAGCAGGTACGATCCCCCTGGCAGAGGCCGAGCCATAGCTCCGAGACGGTAAGGCGTCATCCGAACACCCGCCTCCCGGCCTTCCATGTGCCGACCACGCGCCCCTCCAGCGCCCGGCCGTCGAAGGGCGTGTTCGGCGCCTTGCCTGGCAGCAGCCCGGCCTCGACCTTCCAAACCCGTTCCAGGTCGAACAGGCAAAGATCCGCCGCCGCGCCCTTCTCAAGCCGCCCGGCAGCCACCCCAAGCAGCCGCGCAGGCCGGGCAGTCAGCAAGTCCAGCGCCTGCATCAGCGGCAAGCCGTTGCCATGCACCTGGGCGAGCGTGACGCCCAACAGGGTCGCCAGCCCCGCCCCGCCCGGCGTCGCCAGGGCGAACGGCAGCCGCTTGTCGTCGGCATCCCGCGGCTGGTGGTCGGAGGCGATGGCGTCCACCGTGCCATCGGCCAGCGCCACGCACACCGCCAGCCGGTCGGAGTCCGGGCGCAGCGGCGGCGACAGCTTGGCATAGGTGCGGTAGTCGCCAATGGCGGTCTCGTTCAGGTCGAAGTAGGGCGGGGCAGTGTCGCAGGTGATGCGCAGGCCGGCGTGCTTGGCGCGGCGGATCAGCTCCAGCGCCTCCGCTGTCGAAACGTGGGCGAAGTGCAGCGCGCCGCCGGTCAGTTGAGACAGGCGTATGTCGCGGGCAACCAGGATGGCCTCCGCGGCGGCGGGGATGCCGGGCAGGCCCATGCGGGTGGCCAGCGCGCCCTCCGTCGCGGCGCCGCCGCGGGCTAGGGCCGGGTCCTCCGGATGCTGGATGACCAGCGCGCCGAAGCCGTGGGCATATGACAGCGCCAGGCGCATCAGGCGGGCGTCGCCCACGGCGCGCTGGCCGTCGGTGAAGGCGACGGCGCCGGCCTCCCGCAACAGGCCGATCTCCGCCATCTCCTCGCCCCGGCAGCCCCGCGTGACGGCGCCGTAGGGCAGGATGGTCAGGCTGCCCATCTCCTCCCCCCGGGCGCGCAGCAGCCTCACAAGCGCCGGGTCGTCTATGGCGGGCAGGCTGTCGGGCAGGGCGGCCAGGGTCGTGATGCCGCTGCTGGCGGCGGCGCGTGCGGCCGACTTGATGGTTTCGCGGTATTCGTAGCCGGGTTCGCCAAGGGCGGCGCGCATGTCCACCAGGCCAGGGCACAAGATGGCCTCGTCGCATTCAACCGTGTCCGCACCATCGGGGCGGCCCAGGGCGGGGCCGAAATCCGCGATGACCCCGTCCCGCACCAGTAGGTCGCCGTGCTGATCCAGGCCGGTGGCAGGGTCCATCAGCCGGGCGCCGGTCAGCAGCAGGTCACGCATTGCGGCGGTCCCCGCGGGACAGCACGTCCAGCACGGCCATGCGGACGGCGACGCCCATCTCGACCTGCTCGCCGATGACGCTGTGGACCGGGTCGTCGGCGACGGCGCTATCTATCTCGACGCCGCGGTTCATCGGCCCGGGGTGCATCACCAGCACGTCAGGCTTGGCACGGGACAGCCGGGCCGCGTCCAGGCCGAAGAAGCGGAAATACTCGCGGGCGCTCGGCACCAGGCCGCCCGACATGCGCTCCCGTTGCAGGCGCAGCATCATCACGACGTCAACGCCTTGCAGGCCGGCGTCCATGTCATGGAACACCTCCACCCCGAGGTCGGCAGCCTCCGCCGGGATCAGCGTCGGCGGGCCGATCACGCGCACCCGGCCGCCCATCGTCGTCAGCAGGTGTATGTTGGACCGCGCGACCCGGCTGTGCAGCACGTCGCCGCAGATCGCGACCTGCAAGCCCTCCAGCGTGCCGCGGCGGCGGCGGAGCGTCAGCGCATCCAGCAGCGCCTGCGTCGGATGCTCATGCGTGCCGTCGCCGGCGTTGATAACGGCGCTGCTAACCTTCTGCGCCAGCAGGTTCGGCGCCCCGGATTGGTCGTGCCGCACCACCAGCAGGTCGCAGCGCATGGCGTTCAGGGTGGAGGCGGTGTCGAGCAGCGTCTCACCCTTGTTCACGCTGCTGGTGCTGACGGACATGTTGATCACGTCGGCACCCAGCCGCTTGCCGGCGAGCTCGAAGCTGGTGCGGGTCCGGGTGCTATCCTCGAAGAACAGGTTGATGAGCGTGCGCCCGCGCAGCAGGTCGCGCTGCGTCTTGCCGGAGCGGTTGAGCAGAACATAGCTCTCGGCCAGGTCAAGCAGTGCCGTGATCTCAGGCGGATACAGTCCCTCGATCTTCAGCAGATGGCGGTGCGGGTAGCGCATCACGCGGCGGCTTGCGCGATGCGGGCCAGCGCCTCGTCGCGGCCCAGGGCCGCCAGGGTTTGATCTATCGGCGGGCTAGTGGTGCTGCCGGTCAGCGCGGCGCGCAGCGGCTGGGCGACCTGACCGAGCTTGCGGCCGGACGCCTCGGCATGGGCGCGCAAGGCGGCGTCCAAGGCCGGGGCGGTGAAATCGGTGGCAGCCAGGGCGGAGGCCAAGAGCGGCAGCGACGCCTTGGCCTCCGGCGTCAGTTGCGCCAGCGCCTTCGGCTCAAAGGCGAGCGGGATCGGCTTGACCAGGAACGCCGCGCTGTCAGCAAGGTCCACCAAAGTCTTCGCCCGCTCCTTCAGGCCAGGCATCAGGGCGCGTATGCGATGCTCTGCCGCGTCATCCACCGGCAGGCCGGAGGCGGACAGGCGCGCGGCCACCTCGCGGGTCAGCCGCCCGTCATCCGCGCGTCGCAGCCAGACCGCGTTCAGGTTTGCAACCTTGGCTGGGTCCAGGCGGGCGGCAGACTTGCCGACGCCATCCAGGTCGAACAGGCGGATCATCTCGTCGCGGTCCAGCACCTCGGCGTCGCCGTGACCCCAGCCCAGGCGGAGCAGCACGTT
>CAXTDP010000073.1:0-13714 GCA_964242295.1 uncultured Acetobacteraceae bacterium
GCTGGTCGGTCGAGGTGACGTTTGCCGAGGTGCGCCGGCACCTGGGCGTCGAGACGCAGCGCCAATGGTCGGACCTCGCCATCGCTCGCACGACGCCCTGCCTGCTCGCCTTGTTCTCGCTCGCAACATTCTGGGCCAGCAGCCTGGCTGCGCGCGGCCTCGTCCTGCCCAGGCGCGCCGCTTGGCATGCCAAACCCGCTATCACCGTCTCCGATGCGCTCGCCGCCGTGCGCCGCCAGCTTTGGATCGCGCAGGCCTTCTCAACGTCGCCGCACGCCAGGGACATGGCAACAATCCCGCGTGCACTCCTCGACAGCCTCACCGAAGCCGCGTGCTACCCAGCCTGAAAAAGGCCAAAGTCGAACTGAGGCAGGAACAAAAAATTGATTGTAGTACGTACAGAGATTTCGGTATCATTTAGAAATGAAGAGGTTCGCAATCTGCGAGCCGGAAAAGGACTAGGCAATGCGCACAGACATAGGGCTGCATATCCGGCCAGACTCTGACCTTTTGACGGATGCAGAATGCGAACGGTTCTGGCAGGATGGTTTTCTGGTGCTGCCGCCACTGAGTCCGCCGGAGGAGATAGCGCGCCTGGTCGGTCTGTATGACGGCATGTTCGCCAGGGAAGCAGGTCGGGCAGAGGGCAACTTCTTCGATTTCGCTGGCCTGGACGATGCCGCCTACCCGAAAAGCGTGCCGCAGTTGCTCAACCCTTCGAAGTATGAACCCACCCTCGCCGAAACGGCTTTCCGCACCCATGCGACTGCGATTGCCCAGCAGTTGCTGGGTCCGCGTGCCGAGCTGGTGTTCGAGCATGCCATGCTGAAGCCTTCCCGCTCCGGCGGTCCCACGCCCTGGCACCAGGACGAGGCATTCTACGACGTGCTGACCAACTACCGCTCCATCACGTTCTGGATGCCGCTGCAGGATGTCGCGGCCGAGCACGGCTGCATGCGGTTCGTACCCGGCAGCCACCGGCGCGGTCTGCTCGCTCACCGCCCCATCGGCAACGACCCACGCGTCCATGGGCTGGAGGCAGTTGGCGTGCGGCCGGACGAGGGCTTGATCTGTCCGCTTCCGGCAGGCGCAGCAACTGTGCACGAGTGCCGCACCCTGCACGCCGCAGGCCCCAACATGTCCGACGTGCCGCGCCGGGCTTATGCGCTGGGGTTTGGGGTTCGGTCGTGGCGCAACGTGCAATGGCGCGAGCACGCTTGGAAACGCACGCAGAACACTCCTCATGAGATCCGAGCGCGACGCCTGCGGACCCCGGCGCAGAAGGTGAAAGCGACCGTCCGCGCCATGGCGCGCCTCGTGCTGCGGTAACTGATTGCGGTAGGGACACTCAGCAATGAGCGTCCCTACCGCAATCAGCCACAAGCCGACCGCGACCGGCCAGCAGGAAGTGGCACGCCGGAAAGCGTTGCGACGCTGATGATCAGGGCTACGCCGAGGGCTTAGGGCTGATCAGGACCTCACGCTGCAAACGAGACTGCGGCCACCTCGCGCCAGGTGCGGAAGGCAGCGTCGCATGCGGCGCGTTGTTGGTCGGCAGTCAGGCAGTGGCGGCGGAGCCGGACGTGGTTGTGGACGCGGCTATAGGTGTAGCCGCTCGCAGTCATCGGCGCTCGTGCTCACGAACGGCGCGGCTTCCCGCCCGGACTCGCTGACAACGGAGCGACGGGCCTGCTCACACTATCTGCCACCGTGCTCGCCAACAGCGGGGTGTGCCCACATTCCATGCCAACGCATGCGACGGAACGGCGCTGCCTCTGTCCGCGAGTTCGGCATCCGCTATCGCGTCGGGTAGGATAACGGATTCCGGACCTGGCGGGCCTGGAGCAATCGCGCCTAGACCGCCTTCTGTCCCCTGGACAGGGACGGACAGATCGTCCTGCCCCGCGGGGGCGAGGGGTATGCGCGTGAGCTGGAAGGCGCGATTCAGGGCCTACGTGGCCTTCCGTCAGCCGGGTCGGTTAGCCGTCTCGGCGACGGCCCCGACCTGTCGCAGACCCGGACATCCAAGACGTACTTCCGGTCGCTGCACGGAACGCCGCGGGACCGGGTGCAGATAAGGGTCCACGGGGAAGCGCCGCAAACCGTCGAGGTCAGGCGTCCAACACGCTGCTCGATGGCGAGGCCCTGCTTGAGGTCGAGACCGACGCACCTAGCCTGTCGCTGCTCAGTGCGACGTTCGGCTGATCAAACATACACCGACGGGGATCACATGTAACAGGGTGTTGGTGCATGGTTGTGGTTCGGTGGCCTGATGCCGGCGTTATGGCTGCTCTCCTTGCATGCCGTTCAAGCAGAACGCCGCCCGCCGCCATCGCGTTCCGCAGGCCCGCTACCGCGTCACGAACTGGCCGGCGTATAAGGCAGGCCTGCGGCGGCGCGGCAACTCTGGGCAATGCCATCTTTGCCGCGACGGGCCAGCGCTTGCGGACGCTGCCGTTCGACGGCCAGTTGAAGCGGGCCTGAACAGCGGGCGCCCTTGTCTCTCCGCCTCAGGCGAGCAGCGTCGCATCCAGGGTTATCGTGGCGTTCAGGACCTTCGACACGGGGCAGCCCGCCTTGGCCTTGGCCGCAAGCTCCTGAAACGTCTCGTCGGTGGCGCCGGGTACCTTGGCCTGCAGTGTGAGGTGGACAGCGGTGATCGCGAACCCGTCGGCGACCTTGTCAAGCGTCACCTCCGCCTTGGTGTCCATCTGCTCCGCGGTGAGATGCGCTTCGCCGAGGATCAACGACAACGCCATGGTGAAGCAGCCGGCATGGGCGGCGCCGATCAGCTCTTCCGGATTGGTGCCGGGCTTGCCTTCGAAGCGGCTGGAGAACCCGTATGGATACTCCTTCATGGCCCCGCTCGCGGTCGAGATGGCGCCGATGCCGTCCTTGATGCCGCCGCGCCATGCAGCGGTTCCGTATGTCTTCATGTCAGCTTCCTCACCTTGCTTCGGGCAGCGTAGGTGTTTGGGACGGCGGCGGCCAGCCCAACCTGCTCTTGCCGCTCAGAACGCCGAGGGTGGCCCACGCCGCATCAACGCGATCAGCACGAGGCACCCGAACGCGCCGACCGTGGCCGCACCGAAGCCGTCGGCATAGGCAAGTACGTTCGCTTGTACAACGATCGCGCTCGACAGCAGCTTCGACGCTTGCCCGGCCGCCGCGGCGGGATCGGCCACATGGGTGCCAATCCGACCGGCATATGCCGCCAGGCGCTCGGCCGTGAGCCCGGCGCCAGCGATGACGTGAAGCCCGATCAGGTACGAGTGGATCTGCTCGCGCACCCGGATCAAGGTCTGCATGAACGCCGTCCCGATCTCGCCGCCGAACAGCCGGCTGATCTGCAGCAGGCAGCCGATCGTCAGCGCTTCCGCCGGCACGATGCTGCGGACCAGCAACACCACGAGCGCCGTCAACGCGAACGACTGGCCGATCGCCTGCAACACCTGTGACGGCAGGAAGTCGGCGGTCGCCCATTGCGCCGTAAGATCCCCGGCCATGATGCACGCCACCCCGATCAGCAAGGTGCCGAACGCCAGCACCACGCGCCCGTCAACCCGGCGCAGCAAGATCGCCAGCGGAATGACGATCGCGAGCTGCGGCAGCGCGATCCACAGCAGGACCTGGCCGACTTGCAGCTCGCGGTAATTCTGCACCGCCTGCAGGTAGGTCGGGATGATGTAGGCGGTTGACAGGATGATGAAGCGGAAACCGGCCAGCGCCAGCATCAGCAGCACGAGGTTGCCGCGCAGCAACAAGCGCAGGTTGAGGAATGGGCGAGGCGTCGTCAGCTCGCGGACGATGAACGCCGTCGTCAGGATGCCGCCGCCGGACAGCAGGCCGACGATCAGGCCGCTGCCGCGCCAATCGAGCCGGTTGCCCTGGTCCAGGCCCGCATACAGCAGCGTCAGACCGAGACCGGCATACACCAGTCCGAACCAGTCGAGACTGCGCAGCAGGCCGATGTTCACGGGCTCCCGCGGCACGCCGAACCAGATTGCCGCGAACATCAACGGCAGCGCGGCGCAATACTGCCAGTAGAGCCAATGCCACGACAAATGGTCGGCGTACCAACCCTCGAGCGACGCGGCGACGTTCTGCGACAGCTCCGAGTTCATCGCATAGACTGCCAGCCCATAGACTACCAGCCGCGCCGGCAGGCTGCGGATAACGAAGCTTATCGTCAGCGGAATGAACGTCCCGGAGCCCAGGCCGGCAAGCCCCAGCATGAACACGAACGCGGGCAGGTTGTCGGTGAGCGGCGCCAGCAGCGACGCCATGAAGAACAGGATGATGCCCAGCAGCAGCACCCGTCGCACGCCGAAGACCGCGCCCAGGTAGGGCGATGCCACACCCACGAGCATCTGGCCGATCCCGTAGCTGGTGGTGATCCAGGCGCCCTCGTCGAACCCGGCATGCAGCCCGCCGCGCAGATCCGCCAGCCCGAAGCTCGTCGCGCGCGATCCCAGCGTGCCCATGATAGACCCGAGCAGGACGCCGAGAATGCCGATGTAGGGGCGCCAGTTGTCGAGTTGCAGGCGCGGCGGATGCAGGTGCGGGATACCATGCAGCGCGCGTCCCGCCGCGCTGACCGGGCGCAGATGCAGGCTCATGGGGAACGTTGGCTCGTCATCGCGGGTGTTCCCGGCGCCGAGTCGCGGTTCCCACCTGTGTCAATCTCGACCTCGACCGACATGCCGGGCCGCACCAGGGCGCCGAGCGCCGGGTCGGGATCGAGCGCGACCTTGACGGGCACGCGTTGCACCACTTTGGTGAAGTTGCCGGTGGCGTTGTCGGGCGCCAGCAGCGCGAAGGTGCTGCCAGTACCGGGGGACCAGCTCTCGACGTGGCCATGCAGCGCCACGTCCGGGAAGGCATCAACGGTGACCCGCGCCGCCTGTCCGAGGCGGACGTTGGTCATCTGCGTTTCCTTGTAGTTGGCGATCACCCAAATATTCGGCAGCGGCATCACCGACACGACCTGCGTGCCGACGTTGACGAATTGGCCGGGTCTGACCTGCTGCTGCCCGGTCATGCCGTCGGCCGGCGCCACGATCTTAGTATAGCCGAGATTGTTGCCGGCCAGTTCCACCTGCGCTTCCGCGGCGCGGACCTGCGCTTCGAGTTGCAGCTTCTGGATGTCGAGGCTGTCGAGGATCGCCTTTTGCTGGTCGAGCTGGGCGTTGTTGAACACCAGTTGCGCCGTGGTGCGTCGCTCGTTGGCGTCCCCTTGTTCCACCGCCTGTTGCGTCCCGGCCAGCCGGTCGCGGTTCAGCTCGCGTTGCCGGGTCGCCTCCAGGTGATAGCGCAGCACATCGGCGCCGGTGGCCTGGATCGTCGCCTCGGCCTGACGGATCAGCGCGCGCTGAATAGCCTTTTGATTGTCGAGGTTGGCCAGGTTGGCTTTTACGGCGGCGAGGTTTGCCTGCGCCTGCTCCAGTTGCGCCTGGTAGTCGGCCGGTTCGATCTCCACCAGCACGTCGCCGCGTTGGACGGTTTGGAAATCGGCCACCGACACCCTGGCCACGTAGCCCGATACCTTGGCGGCAAGCGGCGTCAAGTCACCGGTCATGTAGGCGTCGTCGGTCCGGGCGTAGCGGACGGCGCCGGACCATCGGTTCCAGTTCCCGGCGACGAACCAGACAACGAACCCGGCCCCGACGATAACCGCAACCCGCAGCAGCGGCCAGAGCCAACCGCCTGACGAAGTCTGCTCGGCCACCACGGCCACCGGCTTCGCCGGCGGGTGCGGATCGGGTGCGTCATCCATGAGGCGTGGCTCCGTCATCTGGTGCCGTGCACCTATCAGGCCATGCCAATCGTTGTGCATGCAATAGCCACTGTTCGTGGTCCACCAGGCCGACCACCTCCGCGATGAAGTTGCCCTGCTCTGGATATCGCTGGCGAAGTCGGGCGAGGTTTGGCAGGAGGGTGGGTCTTCTCTGTCCGGTATCCAGAGCAGGTCAACTCCAAGCCAACCGGCAGTGGAGTTGACGGAGTCAGTAGTTGAAAGCCGGTTCCCGCAGGTCGGTTTTGTTCTGCAGTGCCAGCATGATCGCCTTCTGCACTGCAAGCGTCACCATCTCAACGCCCATCGAGGGCATCTCGACCTGCGGATAAACCTGCTGCGCCGCCAGGGACGGTGAGGCGGGAATGTGTATGAAGCCCGCCCGCGTCGGAAGTCCCTGGCGCGCGATCAGATGCAGGGTCGTATACATCATCTGATTGCAGCCGTAAGTCGAGGCGCTGTTGGAGATCTTGGCCGGGATGCCGTGGGAACGCAGCCCGAACGCGATTGCCTTGACGGGGAGGGTGGCGAAATAGGCGGCCGGACCATCCGCGAAGACAGGCTCGCCTCCGGGCTGATGCCCGACATTGTCCGGCACGGGGAAGTCCAGCACGTTGGCCCCGATCCGCTCGACGGCAATGACCGACGAGCCCGGCGCAAGCCCGAGGCTGATCCACAAGTCAGGCCGCACGCGGTCAAGCGTTTCCTCGACGATGCCGGCGAGGCGGGAGGCGTCCACCGGCAGCCGCACGGTGCTTAGCTCCCCTTCGACCTCGTTGGAACGCTCCAGCCGGTCAAGCACCTCCAGCGTCGGGTTTTCCGTGCCGTGCTCCCACGGCTCGAAGCCGGTGACGACGATCTTAGCTGTCATGGGACGCTCCATTGGGGTGAGGGTGGCGGGACGTGCAGGAAGCAGGCAACCTCGTGCTGCCCTGGCGCCGGCAGCAGCTCGGGCGTCACCTGATCGCAGGCCGCCATGCGACGCGGGCATCGGAAGCGGAAGGAACAGCCCGCCGCCGCATCAAGCGGGCTTGCGGCCTCGCCCTGGACCACCCCGAGCTGGCGGACACGCATGCGGCGGGGATCGGGGATCGGGATCGCGGCGAGCAGCGCCTCCGTGTAGGGA
The DNA here is from genome assembly GCA_964242295.1 of uncultured Acetobacteraceae bacterium. Classification (GTDB taxonomy): domain Bacteria; phylum Pseudomonadota; class Alphaproteobacteria; order Acetobacterales; family Acetobacteraceae; genus DASWOJ01. The sequence continues at coordinate 6,921 of CAXTDP010000073.1, forward strand.
TGCAGCGGCGCGCGATAGATCGCCGCCGCCGCTCCCAACTCGACGATGCGCCCGAGATACATGACGGCAATCCGGTCGGCGATGCGTTTCACCACCCCGAGATCGTGCGAGATGAAAAGGTAGGCGAGTCCGAACCGCTGCTGCAGATCAAGGATCAGCCGCAGGATCTGCGCGCGGATGGACACGTCGAGCGCGGACACCGCCTCGTCAAAGACGATGACGTCGGGCCGGAGGATCAATGCGCGGGCGATGGCGATGCGCTGGGCCTGGCCGCCGGAGAACTCATGCGGGTAGCGGTCGGCGTGCTCCGGCCGCAACCCCACCAGTTCGAGCAGTTCGAGCGCCGCCGACCGCCGTTCCCGCTCCGAGCCGAGGCCTTGCAGCCGCATCGGCTCGGCCACGTTGACGCCGACGGACATGCGGGGATTGAGCGAGGACAGCGCATCCTGAAACACGATCTGCACCCGCCGGCGCAGATGGCGGGTTTCCCCAGGCGAACAGCCGGTGAAGTCCTGCCCGGCGACGCGCACCGTGCCCGCATCCGGCTCGATTAGGCGCAGCGCGAGCCGGGCCAGGGTGGACTTGCCGCAGCCGCTCTCGCCAACCAGACCCAGCGTTTCGCCGGCTGCCAGCTTGAAGCTCGCGCCGGCTACCGCGCGCAGCATAGTCCCACGTCCGCGCCGTGCGGCGTAACCCTTGCTGACGTCGCGCAGCTCAAGCATCGCTTCAGGCATCTGCCATCGCCTTCTGTGCCACGATGCAGGCGACCGACTGCCGCCCGGACACCGCCTCAAGAGGCGGATCAATGTGCCGGCACTCCGGGACCGCATCGGGACAGCGGGGATGGAACGGGCATCCGGTTGGGCGCCGGCGCGGGTCCGGCGGGGCGCCGGCAATCGGCTCCAGCGCGCTGTGCCGGTCGTCCTCCAGGTTGATCGCACAGGACAGCAGCGCCCGGGTGTAGGGATGCAACGGCGCATGGAACAGGGTGTCCACGTCGGCCTGCTCCACTACGCGGCCGGCATACATCACCGCCACATCGTCGGCCATCGCCGCGACCACGCCGAGGTCATGGGTGATCAGCAGCAGGGAGGCCTTGGTTTCCTGCCGCAGGTCGTCCAGCAAGTGCAGGATCTTGGCCTGCACCGTCACGTCGAGCGCGGTGGTCGGCTCGTCGGCGATGATCACCTCGGGACCGCAGGAGATCGCCGAGGCGATCAGCACGCGCTGACGCATGCCACCGCTGAAATGATGCGGGTAGTCCATCGCGCGCGCCTCCGGGTCGGGCACGCCGACGTGGCGCAGCAGCTCGACCGCGCGCCGTTCCGCCTCGGCCCAGGTCATCTGGCGATGCGCCCGCAGCGTTTCGGCAATCTGGAAGCCAATGCGCAGCACCGGGTTGAGCGAGGCGAGCGGGTCCTGGAACACCATGGCGATGCGGGCGCCCCGCACCTCCGCCATCTGCCGCTCGGTCAGCGCGAGCAGGTTCCGGCCGAGATACTGCACGGTCCCGCCGGCCACCCGCACCGGCGGTTCGAGCAGGCGGAGCAGGGACATCGCCGTCATGGTCTTGCCGGAGCCGGACTCGCCGACGATGGCGGTGGTGCGCCCGCGCCGCAGGTCGAAGCTCACGCTGTCCACCAGCCGCACCTCCTTCCCGTCGATCATGACGGTAGTGACGAGATCCCTGACCTCCAGCACGACGTCATCGCCCATGGGCCTAACGCCCCCTGGAGCGCGGGTCGAGCGCGTCGCGCAGACCGTCGCCGAGAAAGCTGAAGGCGAGCGAAACCGCCACGATCACCAGGCCGGGCAGGACGGTCGCGTTCGGCGCCCGGCGGAGTACGATGCGGCCCTCCGACACCATCGCGCCCCAGTCCGACGCGGGCGGCTGCACGCCAAGGCCAAGGAAGCTGAGGCCCGAGCCCACGACGATCATCAGTCCGATCAGGGTGGTGGCATAGACCAGCAGCGGAGGCAGCACGCCCGGCGTCACGTAGCGTAGCAGCAGCGCCGTACGGGTGGCCCCGGCAGCGCGGGCCGCCTCGATGAAGGGCATCGCGGCCACGGAGAGCGTCGCGGTCCGCGCCAGCCTTCCGACGTAGGGGATCAGCACCACGGTGATCGAGATGACCTCGGTCCATAGCCCGGGCCGCAACACCCCGGCGATGGCGATGGCGAGCAGCACCATCGGAAACGCGAACAGCACGTCCAGCGTGCGCATGATCACCTGGTCGGTCCAACCGCCCGCGGTTCCCGCCAGAAGTCCGAGTGCCAGCCCGGTCGCGCTGGCCAGTGCTACCGGCACGATGCCGACCACCAGGGAAACGCGCCCGCCCCAGAGCAGCCGCGACAGCATGTCGCGCCCCTGCGCATCGGTGCCGAGCAGGTGGCCCGCCGTAAGCGGCGGCGCATAGCGCAGGAGGTTGTCGGCCGCGGCAGGATCATACGGGCTGAGCAGCGGCGCCAACACCGCCGCACCGGCGATGAGAAGGAGGACGACGGCGGCGACAAAGGCGGTCCGGTCCCGTGCGAACGCGGCGATGCGCCAGCCCCGCCCTGGAACAGGCGGAGTCGCGGGCGCGCCGGAGTCTGCGCCGGACAAGCCGTCCTCACGCATGCCCGCATGGGCCGTGTCGGGTGGCATGGTCAGGTCTCCTTCAGCCGTGGATCAAGGGCGGCGTTTACCAGATCCACGAGGATGTTCACGATCACGAACAGCAGCGCAATCAGCAGGGTCGCCGCCTGCACGACCGGGGTGTCGCGAGCGGTGATCGAGTCATAAAGCAGGGACCCCAGACCCGGCCACGCGAACACCACCTCGGAGAACAGCGCGCCGCCGAGCAGGTAGCCGAGCTGCAGGCCGGTGATGGTCATGATCGGCGGCAAGGCGTTTAGGATGACGTGCCGGCGGAGCAGCGCCGCGCGCCCCAGCCCCTTGGCACGGGCGACGCGCACGTGCGGGCAGCCCATCGCCTCCAGCACCGAGGAACGCACCAGGCGCGTGATGATGGCCGCCGGCCCCAGCGCCGTAGTGACCGTCGGCAGCACCAGGTGACGCGCCACGTCCAGCACCCCACCGTCTCCCGCCATGTCGGTCATCCCGGACACCGGCAGCCAGTGCAGGCGCAGGGCAAAGAACAGCACCAGCACCAGCCCGAGCCAGAACGGCGGCGTGCTGCCGAGTAGCAAGGTCGCTCCCGTCAGCACCCGGTCCAGCACCGAGCGCGTCCGCAACGCCGCGACCAGCCCGGCGCCGTAGCCGATCACCATCGCCAGCGCGAGGCTGGCCGCGGTGAGCAGCAGGGTGTTGAGGAAACGCGGAAGGATCAGCGCCGCGACCGGGCGAGTGGTGGCGATGGAGGTGCCGAAGTCACCCTCCGCCACCCGTGCCACCCAGCGCGCATATTGCACCGGCACCGGCTGATCCAGCCCCAACGTGACGCGCAACGCAACCCGGTCGGCCTCCGTCGCCTGGGGGCCGAGCAGTGTCGTCGTCACGTCGCCAGGCGCCAGGTGCATCAGCAGGAAGATGACGATCGAGACCCCAACCAGCATCGGAACCAGCGCGGCCAGCCGGCGGGCGAGGAAGCTGCGCACGGGTGTTGCGCCGGATCAGTCCACCGAGACAGTGGAAAGGTCGAACCAGTCCTCCGGCGGGTTGACGAAGCCATGGACCTTGGGCGACAGCATCACCGGCTGCAGGTCATCCACGACCGGCACATAGGCCGCGTCATCCATGATCAGCCGGTTCGCCTTCTGGTACAGGGCTTTTGCTGCGTCCTGATCGCGGGTGGTCAGCGCCTGGCTGAGCAGCGTGTCCACCTCCTTGTTGCAGTAGTAGCCGGAGTTCTGGCCGTTCGGCGCCATCGTGTCGCAGCGGGAGACGATGTCGATCCAGGCGGGGGTGGACATGCCCCAGCCGATCTCGTTCATTCCGACGTCGTTGCTCATGCCGCCGGCCCAGCGGCCCATGTAGGTGACCCACTCGAATTTGCGGAGTTCGACGTCGATGCCGACCTTCTTCAGGTCGCGCTGGATCCAAGACTCCACCAGCTCGCCCGTGCCGACCTGCGGGATCTCGAACACCACCTTGAAGCCGTTTGGGTAACCTGCCTCGGCAAGCAGCTTCTTCGCGGTGTCGGGATCATAGGGGTAGCTGCGGAAGGCCGAATCATAGGCGGCGGTGCCGGGCGAGAGCAGGCCGAACTCGGGGCGGCCGGTCTGCTTGTAGATCTCACGTGCGATGCCCTGCCGGTCGATCGCCATGTTGATGGCGCGGCGGACGCGCACGTCCTTGAACACGTCCTGCTTCATGTTGAGGTGGATGTAGTTGATGTAGGGCACGTTGGGACTGGTTGACAACTTGAACCCGTCATCAACCAGACCCTGGATCTCGTCCCAAGGCGGGGTGCTGATCATCTGCACCTCGCCATTGGAGAGTGCGTTGACACGGGTCGCCGGGTCCTGCAGCGGACGGTAGATCACGCGGTCGAGCTGCGCCTTGCGGCCCCAGTAATCCGGATTGCGCTCCAGCACGGTCCGGATGCCCTGCTGGCGCTCGACGAACCGGAACGGCCCGGTTCCTACGGGATGGAGCGTGATCCCCTCATTACCGTACTTCTTTACTGCGGCGGGGCTGACCATCAACGGTTGCCCGTAGCTCTGCAGCCCCTGGCGCAGCCATTCGTAGTTGGTTTCCGTCAAGGTGATGCGGACCGTCATCGGGTCCAGCACCTCCACGCCCTTGATCCACTTCGCGTAAGCCGCGACGAAGGAAGCAGCCTTCGGATAATAGTTCGGCGAGGACTTGTCCCAGAACCGCTCGAAGTTGAACTTGACCGCGGCGGCGTCGAACGGGGTGCCATCGTGGAACACCACGCCTGGACGCAGCTTGAAGGTGTATTGGAGCCCGTCTGGCGAAATCTCCCATGAGGCCGCAAGGCCTGGAATCAACGGAGGCGAGGGAACGTCGCCTTTGGTCAGGTCCTCTTTCACCAGGCCCTCGAAAATCTGGTAGGTAACCTGGTAAGTGGTCCAGCCGCCGGTTGCGTGCGGGTCCAACGTGTCGGTCTCGGACGGCATGCCCCAGATCAAGGTGCCCGCGGCTTGAGCGGGAAGGGCGGTCGCAGGCTGGATGGCGGCAAGGGCCATGCCGATTGCGGCTCGGATCAACAAAGACGTTGCCGCACGATGTCCCATTCTCTTTGTCCTAGCTGAGCGATGTGCGTGGACCGACGCAGTGTTGATCGTCGGATTGCCAGACCCAAGCACATCGCGTGCCAAAGCTGTGACAGCCCATGATGCGCGAAAAGGCGGACGAACCGGTTAATCAGGGGGCTCGTGCGACTGTGGTGCAGAGGCCGGGGCGGGATCGCCCGAGGCAGGATGGCATGGGGGCATTTTCCCGTCACCGTCAGGGGCAGGGGCCGTGGCGTTCAAAGCCAGTGCCGAGCGCCGTCATCACAGCCCAAATTAAAGGCACCGGGCGACGAACTCGGCAGCCTATGACGCCGCCCCGCGACAACGCGGTAGTTTGACGGTAACACCAGCATATCCAGGCCATGCTGCTGATCGCCGCGCATGGGCCGGAGCTGCTGTCACCGGACTTCCCGACCGACGAGATCTTGGCTTGCGTGCGATCCCGGCGTTGGTCCCCGGTCACCCCTGGGCGTGGTCTCCGCGGCCCGCCGACGCGGCGGTGCCTCCATCCCCGTGTGCCGCCTCGTCCCGCTCGTCATTGCGGACCACCCCGGCGGCGTGGCAAGCCAGGAACTGCCGTGGCGTCACGCGCTGTCCCCCAGTGCCGCATCGCTGCGCCCCGCAATGCTGCGGGCCGTCGAGCGGATGACCGCTGGCATGGCCCGCCGGCCCAACCTGCTGGAACACTGAACATGACGCACCTGGCCATGACGCACCCGCCCGAACCGCCCTCCCGTCCCGCCCCGGCGTCCGGCGCCGGCGCTGCATGACCCAGGCCGCTCCCAGCATCCGGATCGGCATAGACATCGGCGGCACCTTTACCGACCTGCAGATCTTCGACGGCCGCACCAGTGCGCTGCACAGCTTTAAGACGCCCACCACGCCCGAAGACCCCTCTGCCGGGCTGATCGACGGCATGGCCGAGGCCGGGCGCCGCTTCGGCTTCGCCCTCACCGACGTCGGCCTGCTGCTGCACGGCACCACCATCGCCACCAACGCCGTGCTGGAACGCAAGCTGCCCCGCGGCGTGCTGCTGACGACCGAAGGGTTCCGCGACGTGCTGGAAATCGGCCGCCACGTCCGGCGGGATATCTACGGCCTGCGCCCGCACCGCGAGCCCGCGCTGATCCCCCGGGACCGCCGCATCGGCGTGCCCGGGCGCATCCGCGCCGACGGAAGCGTCGAACGCCCCTTGGACCCCGCCGGCCTGGACGCCGTCCTCGGCGCCCTCGACGCCGAGTGCATAGCCATCGCGCTGCTGAATGCCAGCATCAACCTGGAGCACGAGCAGCGCCTGCGCGACCACGTTTCGGCCGCCTTTCCGGGCCTGCCGGTCTGCATCTCCTCCGAGGTCAGCCCGGAAATCCGCGAATACGAGCGCACCTCCACCACCGTGCTGAACGCCCTGCTGATGCCGGTGGTGCGCGCCTACCTGGACCGGCTGGCCGCGCGCATGGCGGCAACCGCGATGACCGCACGCCTGCTGCTGGTGCAGTCCAACGGCGGCGTATGCACGGCGGAGATCGCCGCGGCCCAGCCGGTGCGGCTGCTGCTGTCCGGCCCCAGCGGCGGCGCGCTGGCGGCGCAGCGCT
>CAXTDP010000074.1:0-13665 GCA_964242295.1 uncultured Acetobacteraceae bacterium
CGCCAGCAGCGCCACGCCGCCGCCGCCCGCCGTGGCCCAGGCTGCAGCCTGCCGCGCCTGTTCGATGACGGCGTCGCGGCGCAGGTCGGATTGGGCGCCCTGCATCAGCCCTAGCGCCTGCGCCCCGGTGTGGGATTGCGGGTCGTTGCCGAATCGCACGGTGGCGCCGGGGTCGCGTGCGGCAAGGGATTGGATGCGTTCGATGGATGCCTGCACCCGCCCGGCCCGGCGCGTGAAGTCCTCGGCGGTCCCGGCAACGCGGGTAACCTGCCAGGCTCCCACGGCAACCAGGATAGCGGGCAACAGCAGGGCCAGGCCTGAATGCTGCCAAGTACGGGATCGAGGGGCCATAGGCATTGGCAGGGTGTCTCCGGGGTCAGTCGGGCGGCAATCTCGCGGCAACGGTGCCGCCGGGCAACCGACCCAGGCGTGCTGTGCGGGCGCACCGGCCCAACCCTGGGTTTCAGCGCCGTCTGGCGCTGACGGCCAAATCCGGCTGCACTCCCCGGCGGCACTCCCCGGCGGCACTCCCCGGCGGCACTCCATTGACCCCATGCCTCAAACCGCCATGATGGCCAAACATTCCAGGGTCGGACATGGTATTGAGGCACTGAGGCGGCGGGATCGCCACGTGGGCGACCGTCGCCGCCGATCTGCGCGCATCGGCCAGCAGCGCCCTGCCCCGCCCATCCCTGTTCAACCCCGGCTTCTAGGACACCATTCCATGCACCGACGCAGCCTGCTGACCCTGGCCGCCGCTGCCGCCGCGTCGCCCCGCTCAGCGCGGGCGGAGGCGACGCAGGTCCGGCTGTCCCACGGCTACGGCATCCTATACCTGCCGCTGATGGTCATGCGCGACCGCAAGCTGCTGGAGGCCGCAATGGAGGCAGCCGGCCTGCCGCGGGCGGAGGTGACGTGGCAGGTGGTGGACGGCGGCAACGTCATCAACGACGCCATGCTCGCCGGGGCGCTGGACATCGCCGGTACCGGGGCGCCGGGCTTCATCACGCTGTGGGCCAAGGCGCGCGGCATCCCGCGGGCGGCGGTGGTGGGCCTGTGCGGGCTGAGCACCTGTGCCCTGTCGCTCAACACCAACCGGCCCGCCATCAAGACGCTGGCGGACTTCACGCCGGCCGACAAGATCGCCATCCCCGGCATCAAGACCTCCTTGGCCGCCGTCGTGCTGCAGATGCTGGTGGCGCAGAAGTTCGGCCAAGCCGAGTATGCGCGCCTCGACCCGATGACGGTCGGCCTGGCGCATCCCGAAGCCTACGGCGCCCTGATGGGCGGCAAGACGGAGATCGCGGCGCACTTCGCCACCCCGCCCTACTCCATCCTGGAGCTGCAGGACCCGCGCATCCACCGGGTGATCGCGGCGAGCGAGGTGCTGGGCGAGGCGACCCTGGACGTCGTATATGCGCCCCGGCGCTTCGTGGACGCGAACCCAGGGATCACCGGCGCCTTCGTGCAGGCGATGGACGCCGCCTGCGCCGCAATCGCCGCAGACCCGGCGGCGGCGGCGGACAGCTTCATCCGCCTGTCCGCCGCCCGGATGAAGCCGGACGACGTGCTGGCGATGGTGCGCGATCCGGACACCCGGTTCTCCGCCACGCCGAGCGGGGTCATGCGCTATGCGGAGTTCATGCAGGCCGTCGGCAGCATCAAGACCGCGCCGGCCCAATGGACCGACATGTTCGTGCCGGCTCTGGCGGGCCGGGCTGGGTCGTAGCGCCCGGCCCGACCCGGCCGGTTCAGAGTGCCGGGCTGCGGCGGCGCGGCACGACGTAGGCCAGCACCAATCCCATGCCCAAGAGCATCATGCTGGCCGGCTCCGGCACTTCGCTGATCGAAACGCCGTCCAGCAGGGAAAAGGGAGGCACGCCGGTCGGGGTTCCGAGGGCGAGGAAGGACAGCACCTCGGTTGTGCTGGTCACGACGAAGGACAGCGTCGTTTGCTGCCAGCCGGTAAAGCCGTGCGTGAGGTTCTGCACCACCGGGGTCGAGTGCGTCTCGTTCCCTAGGGTCACCTGCCAGGCTTCGGTCGTCGCGCCGTTGAAGCTGTATTGCTGCGCGCCGGCCCAGTAGAATCTGATGACGGCGACCGAACCCACGTCCAGGCCAGTGATGGTCTGCTGGATGGATGCCTGCCCATACGCGCCATCGGCGGCGATGAAGTTGCCGCCATCCGGGCTGGAAGCCGGCAGGCCATTGGCCGAGCCGTCGCCCGGTCCCCAGAGCTTCAACGCTCCGCCATACTCGTTGGCGGCGCCGGATGTGTCGGCCCTGCCCGACATGAACAAGAAGTTGTAGCCCCCGGTGGTCCAGTTCGTCACGACCTGCCCGCCGTAGCGCGTGCCGAACTCGGTCGAGGCGGTAGCCGTCGTTGTCTCGAAGCTGCCATTGACGATAACCGGGATGGCATGTGCTGGCGCTGGGGCGAACGCGAAAACGGCGGTAGCGCCTACCGCAGCGGCAGCCATCGTCCGAATGAGTCCTGCCTGCTTCGGGGCCGTTCCGGGAAGGGTCGCCATAAGCGTTTCTCCAATGCATCCATCGGCGGCAGCGCATGCAGGATTGCCGCGTGCAGATCATCCGACGTACACTCATTACAGAAACTGGACTCGGAACTAGTGTTAGGTAATGAGCATATTTTTTGCACAAGATTGTAACGTCTTCACGGATCGCCGGCAGCACACTCCGGTGCGGGGGCCATGCGCCCTCATGAACCCGCGTGCACCGCTGACGGCATCAAAGAAGGGCCAGGCCGCAGCATCCGGCCTGGCTCCTTGTTCGCCGTGGCCGTTCAGGCCGTCCGGCGGCGGCAAGACGCCAGGCCGGCTACTCCCAGGCCCGCGCCCAACAGCACCAGGCTGCCGGGTTCCGGCACCTCGCTGATCGTGACGCCGTCCAGCAGGGAGAACGGCGGCACGCCAGCAGGTGTACCTATGGCGAGGAAGGACAGCACCTCCGTCGCGCTGGTCACGACGAAGGACAGCGTCTGCTTCTGCCAGCCGGTGAAGCCGTGATTGGCGTTCTGCAGCACCGGCGTCATATGCGTCTCGTTCCCCAGCGACACCTGCCAGGCCTCGGTCGTCGCGCCGTCATAGCCATACTGCTGCGCGCCGGCCCAGTAGAAACCGATGATGGCGACCGAACCCACGTCGAGGCCGGTGATAGTCTGCTGGATCGGTCCCGGAAAATACGGGCCATCTGCGCCGAGGAAGTTGCCCCCAGCCGGGCTTGACGCCGTCAGGCCGTTGCTGGACCCGTCGCCAGTCCCCCACAACTTCAGATGCTGATTGTATTCGTTGGCCGCGCCGGACGTGTCGGCCGTGCCCGGCGTGAACACGTAGTTGTAGCCGGCCGTGGTCCAGCCCGTCACGACCTGCCCGGCATAGCGGGCGCCGAACTCGGTCGAGCCGGTGACGGACGGCGACAGCGTTTCAAAGCCGCCATTGATGATGACCGGCCCGGCGCTGGCCGGCGCCGCCAAAAAGATGACCGCGACGGCTGCCGCAGCCAGCGCAGCCTGAAACGTCTTTTCACCCGTCTTCGCGAACTGGGCAGGAGCAGTCATGGGTTGTGCCTCCGTTGGGTTGCCATGAGCGCCAGGGATGGACTCTGCCCTGGCATCGTCTCAATAATGCAGCGATACCTACGAAGGTCTTAAGGGAGACGTGAAAGCAGGCACCGGGACTGTTGCGTCGGAGTTCGACGGCATCGCCCGTTCCCGCCATCACGGCTGCCGTCACGTATCTGGCGCGGCAAGTTCCGGCACGGCTTCCGTCAAGCCCTGCAAGTCGGCGCCGGCCACCAGCACGCCGGCAAAGCCGTCCTGCTGCCCGGTCAGGAACAGGAGGCCCGGAGCCGACGCCGGCCCGGCCACCCCGCCCGTAAGCTCGGCGGCCTCGGGATGCCGGCGCAGCGCAGCAAGCACGGGCGTAAGCTCCACCGGGGAGCCGAACACGAAGCCGTGCGCAGGCCACCGGCTGCCGTCATGCGTGCCGGGCTGGCCGCTGGCCGCTGCCGTCTCCGGCACGTCCATTGCGGCCAGTTCCTCTCTGCTGGTCAAGTCGTGGAACAACGCCAGCGCCGCCTCCCGCGCCTGGGCTGGCAGGCCGAGGCTGTCGGCCCTGGCTATGATCTCGACGGGCGACGCAGCAGACAGGAGGGGCATGGTGCGGTGGCTCCAGGGTTCTCGCCACAGCATAGCGGGCCGGGAGCGCAGTGGTTGCAGGCGGCCAGTCGCCAGCGCCGGGTTGCCGGACCAGGATGTGCCCGCGGCAGCACGGCATCAGCAGCCGTCAGGCCAGGGTTGCTGCGCCATCGGCGGCTGACTATCGTCGCGGCCTGTCCGGGAGAGCGCATTGAACATCGAGGGTTTTGAACGCAGCGCCGATGGACAGCCGCAGCTCCCGATCGAAACCGGACCGGCCGCAAACCCCTCGCCGGCCCTGGGTGTGGGCAGCTTGGGCGAGGGCGGCTTGGGCGAGGCGGATAACCGCTGGCAGCCGCCGACCCTGCCGCAACTGAACCTGCTGCACTTCGCGCTGTTCGGCTGGCCGATGGACGCCCTGACGCCGGTGGACGAGCTGCGGTCGTCCCCCAATCTCGTTTATGCCGCCCGCAAGCTGCTGAACAGCGGGCGTTACCGGTGGGACGCCCGGGGCGTCGTACCCCTATGGCCCGAAGACAAGTGGGTCTGCACCGACGCCTGGGGCCTGCGCATCTGGGTCAACCTCCGCGACGGGCACGTCGGCTGGGGTGTACTGCACGAGGATTGGGAAAACGAGGAGGTCGGCTTCGTGCTCAGCCGCCTGCGGCCCGGCGATGCCTTCGTGGACGTCGGCGCCAACGTGGGCGTTTACACCCTGCAGGCCGCCAGGGCGGTGGGACCTGCAGGCCATGTTTACAGCATCGAGCCGCGTCCGGATACCTATGCGATGCTCACCCGGTCCATCGGGGACAACGGGTTCGCCGACCGCTGCACCGTGTTCAACGTAGCACTTGGGTCAGAGGAAACTTCCGCCGACCTCAACACCTCCCATGATCCGCTGAACCCCGGCGCCACCTTCGTCACCCAGAACGACGCCGGCGCCGTGCGCGTCTGCCCGCTCGACAGCCTGCCGATCCCCGGGGACCGCCCGGTGCGTATCCTCAAGATGGACATCGAGGGCTTCGAGCCGATGGTGATGGACGGCGCGACGGCGTTCTTTTCCAGGCACCGTCCGGTCGTCGTGACGGAGATCTTTCCGCGCGCCATCCGCCGCGTCTCCGGGCGCGACGCCACGGAGTATTACGACCAGTTCACGGCGCTGGGCTACGGCGTCCACCATCTCCAAGGCGACCAGGTCGGCAGGCGGATGGAGCGTGAGGAGGTGACGGCGATTGCCGATATAACGGAGCCATTCAACATCGTCTGCCTTCCGGACCAATAGCCGGGCGGCACCGTGGCGTCGGCAGCCGGTGCCGCGCCCCTCACCTCGGTGGTCAAGACGCGAGCAGCGCCTCGTACTGGGCCGGCACCCCGCAGAACACGACCTCCTCCGCAGGGACGGCATGGTAGCGCACGTCCAGCCCGTCGGCGATCAGCGCATTATACAAGGGGGCCACGTAAAGCTCCCCATGCGCGCGGGCGGCATCTCCCTCCATCGCATCGAGGAAATTCCCCGCCCGGCGGAACCAGTACAGCCCGGTGCTCGCAAGGTTTGAGATCACGACCTTCTCAGCCGTCTCCGCCACCCGACCGTCACCGCCGTCGGCAGGGCGCACGAAGGAAAAGCCGGGATCGGTGCCGGGCATCACCTCCAGGTAGCCGTCGGCGCGCCCCATCCAGTCCGCCGCCGGATAGCGGAAGCCTGGGCGGAACGTGTCTATGTTGAAGATGGTCAGCGGCGTATCGGCGCCGGTCCCAGCCTGCTGCAGTCCAAGCCGCACCGTGTCCGCCTGGCCCAGTGTCGGGTGCGGCAGCAGCACCGTCCGCGCCGCGGCGACGCCCAGCGCCGCCATCTCCTGCGCCACGAACTCCGGCGTCCCCGGCTCGTCCCGTGCGATGAACAGGAACGGCTCGGTGTCGAAGTAGGCGCGGAAGCTGCCCACGGCATGGGCGAACAGGCTTTGGCCGTGCAGGTCCAGCATGAACTTCGGACGGTCGTATCCGGCCTCGCGGAACCGGCGGCTCAGCCCGGCCATTGGGATGACGATCACGGCGGCCCCTCCATGTGCAGCCGCAGGGCATTGGCGATGAAGGCGCCCTGCCGGTCCGGACGGTCGCCGTGCAGCGGCGGCATGGACAGGAACAAGGAGGTCATCGCCGCCCACACCACCTCCGACCCCAGCCGAACCCCGCCCATGCGCAAGGACGCGGCCATCGCCTCGATCCCTGCACGCCGGGCGTCGGCGGGGAACGACAGCTCGAACGCCTGCGCGCCCACCCGCCCGCCGGAATGCTGCCCGGCCATGATAAGGTCATAGCGGCCGCAGACCGAGTGCATCAGCTTCGCCAGGTCGTAGCGCCGGTCCCCGTACAGGCTGAACCCGCCGCGGTCGTCCATCCCGCGCGGATCAATCAGCCGCACGCGGTCGGTGCGGAAGCTGTACAGGATGTTGGAGAAGCAGAAATCCCCGTGCATCACCGAACGCAGGTCGCCGCATCCGGCCAGCGCCGCCTCGACATCGGCCAGGCAGCGCCGCAGCGACGGCGCCGGCGCCCCGTTCAGCGTGTTGGGCGCATCCAAGTCCAGGCCGGCTTCAGCGGCGAAGGCGTCCAGCCGCTCCGACGTCTTGTCCACCACCAGCCGGCGCAGCAGCCCGTCCACCTCGGCGCCGTTCCCCGCCGTGGCCGCGGCGTCCACGAAATCCGCGCAGGACCCCAGGATGCGGGACCATGCCGGGGGGGTCACGCGGCCGAACACATACAGCTCGGCCAGGGTGGGCATGTATTCGTATTCGCTGTCGTAGAAGTAGCTGTCGTCATCCTCCCCCTCCTGCAGCACGCGGGCGCAGAACGGGGCGAGGGCGGGCGGCGCCTCGCGCAGCCAACGCGCCTCGGCCCGCAGCTTGGGCGCCGCGAAGGCGGAGCGCTTGCGCACCCGCATCTCGCTGATGTGCAGGCTGTTGAAGGCCCGCTCGGTCGTCACGATCCGGCGGGAGCGGAAGAAGGTCTGCACATGGCCGAAGTCCAGCCACGGGGCTGGCGTCGCCGCCACCAAGGCGGCCTCCGCGGTTTGCCGGTTGAGCGCCCCGTAGAAGTCCCCCTCCGACACCGCCAGCTTCTCGGCGAACCGCGCCGCGCTGCCAAAGGCGAAGTAACCGCACAAGCGCGGACCGGACGCGCTGGCGCCGTTACGGTCCGGCGGGGTCACGGCCTCGACCATTCCATCCTCGGACACCTGCACGGTGGCCCAGCGGTAGCCGTCGCCGCCATCCATCACCGCCGCGGCGTCATCCAGGCGCAGGTCCACGCCGCCGACCAGCGTGTCCCCGTGCAGGATGCGGAGCGGCCGGTCGCGGAACCCCAGCCGGCCCAGCGCGAATAGCAGCGCCGCCCCGAGGCTCAGCGCATCCGGCGTCCGGATCAGGGTGAAACCCAGCGCCGCCAGCCGCCCGGCGTCCCAGGCCGGCAGGTCGAAGCTGTCCGGCAGGGTCAAGTGCAGGTCGCCCCCCAGCGGCTCCAGCATCCGGGCCTGCAACTCATACAGCCGGCCCAGTCCGACCGGCAGGAAGGCTGGCGGCAGCTCCCCAAACTCCGCGACCAGCTCCTGGGCCGCATAGGCGCCGGAGTTGATCAGGACCAGCGGGCGCTCGGACGCGCCCGTCACTGCAAGGGTGCGCCGGTGATCGCCATCACCTCGGCATGGGACAGCCGCACGAACTCGTCCGGACGGATAGCGCGGTCGTCCACGTAGAAGCCCCCCGCCTCCGGCCAGGGCTTGCCGACGTGGATCTCATCATAGGGGATGTCGTGCGCCTGCAGCCAGGCGATGACACCGGGCAGGGTCTGGGCGTTGATGGCGCCGATGGATTTGGCGTGCGTGCGCATGTTGCGGGCGGTGTAGATCGCGACCTTGAAGCCCTGCGCCCGGTATTCCCGCAGCTTGGCGACGACGGCGGTGTTCGGCGACAGCTCGGCATAGGGCACGCCCGGCGCCTCCACCGTCAGCGTGCCGTCCAGGTCCATCACTATAGTGGGCATCTCGCCGCTCCGGCTGGGCAATGCGCGGGGTCTTGGCCGGACGCCAGCCCCGGTTCCATCAGGCGCCCCGCCGCAACCAGCCCCGCCGCTTCGGCGTGGCGGCTGCTGGAACGGCATCGGGCTTCGGTTCCGGCGTAGGCTTCAGCTCCAACTCCGCCGGGCGCTCGGCGATGGTGACGGCGGACACGGCGATCCCGCGCAGGCCCTTGATGCTGCACACCACCTCCAGCCTGGACGCCTTGGCGTCGGGAACGTCGAACCGAATGTCCAGCAGGGGCGCAGTGCCGGCGTCCACGTCCAGCCGCCGCTCGGCCAGCATCCGGTCGCCGCCATCCGACGAGACCTGCAGCAGCACCGACCCCGGCCCTTCCAGGGTGGTGGCGTCCAAGGTGGCGACGTAGCGGCCCCGCGGCAGCGTCACGTAGGGTCCGAAGAACAGGATGCCGGTGGAGGAGACCGCCACCAGGTTGCCGTTCAGCAGGTGGGCATCCCTGGGCGACAGGCGCGTTGCCGGGTAGCGGCGCGGGAAATCCTGGCGAAGCTGGAACGCCGCCTCGTCAGCGGCCTCTTCGACCTTGTGCGCGAGCGTCTTCCGGTAGTCCACCGTACGCGCCCACGCCATCGCCAGCCAGTCCTCGCGGGTCAGGCAGTGGACCCGCTTGGTGTGGTCGGTGAACTCGCCGGAATACTTGTTGAACACGCAGTGCGCCCGCGTCAGGTCGGCGATGGCGAAGTTGTCCAGCAGGATGTCCATCGCCAACTTGATGGACGTGGAGTCGTTGTGATGCTCCAGCACCAGGGCGGGGAAGCTGCGCTTGAAGCAGTGATACAGGATGTGCTGCTCCACCCCCAGGCGCGTGTTGAACAGCCGCTCCCGCGCGTTGGAGCCGGGGGCGTGCGGGTGGGTACGGTAGTGCATGGCGTCGGCCAGCGTCATCGGCGGCACATCCCAGATGCGCCGCACGTCCTGCAGCAGCCCGAAGTGGAACCAGTCGCTGAAGTGCAGCGGCATCCGCTCCAGGGTGTAGGGGTTCAGGGTATAAAGCGGCGAGATCAGCACCCGCTGCGTGAAGGTCGTGGCCACGCTGCGCCGCAGCGCCGCTGCTTCCCGGTGCTGGGCAAGGAAGTCCCGGTCGAGGAACAGCAGGTCGCTGCGCACCCGCAGCACGTAGCGCCCGCCGGCCAGACCCAGCCCGCGTTGTGCCGCGGCGATCTGCAGGTTGGCGTTGTTCAGCTTGGGCGTGTCCACCTTGATCGGCGGCAGCGGCAGGGCAGGGTCCGCCAGGGCCACCTTGTCGCAGCAGCCCTGGATGATGCCCAGGGCGGTCAGCAGGTGGCCGTCGTGACGCAGGGCGGGCACCAGGCGCAGGGTTTGGAACACCCCGTCCTGCACGGCGCCGAACACCACGTCCGACAGGGACAGCGACAGGATGATCTCCGCCTGCGGAAAAAGCTGGCGCCAATGGCGGCAATGGTTCGCCGTCTCGATGAGGTTGCCTTGGAACAGCGCGCCCTGGACGACGATGCTGAGCATCCCAGGGGCGTCAATGTCCTCCGGCGTCGCATCCTGCACGCCTGCCTCCATCATTCCGTGCTCCTTACAGCTATGCGGCCTCCCGGGTTCGAGCGGGAAACGGGAGTGTGCAACCGACAAACCCGTGATCGCCCCTGCGCCGGATCAGCCCCGACCATCCTATACGTCTGGAACACCATCAGACCGAACGTGAGCACGCTCCGATAAAGCGTCCTGAAGACAGTTGACGCAGGTTGGAGCTTCTACCGATGCCAAGCCTGCTCCATGCGGCAGAACCGGATGCCGCTCGGGACCCGGCTTGGCGCGGCCTTCATGCCTCGGCAGCCGCCCCGGCGGCCAGGGCAATGGACTGCTGGGCCATCGCGACCGCCCCGGCGCGCGACCGCGCGGCGCCGACGAAGCGGCGCAGGTGGACGAACACCGCATCCGGCACCCCGGTTGCCGCAGGCAGCTCCGCTTCCGGCAGCCCGGCCCAGGTTTCCGGCAGCGGCAGGCGCTGGGCGAAGGAGGCCGGGTCCGGCGGCATGGTGTCCACCATCCAGTTGCCGTTGCTGGCGGGATAGACCGCATACAGCACCGGCAGCCCGTGCACGAAAACAGCGTTCTTCCAAGGCATGTTGCGGTCCAGCTCCAGCACGCGGGGGTCGGCGCTGGCGGCATGCGCAGCCACGACCTCCACCTCGGCCAGCAGCCGCGCCCGGACCTGGTCCACCCGGCGGCGCAGCACGCCATCGGCCAGGATGGCGGCTTGCAGGAAGGCAGCATCCTCCGCCGGGTTGCCGCGCTGCTGGTCCCAGGGCGGGTTGAAGTCGCCGATCAGCGACGCCAGCCCCAGCTTGTCCGGCCCGGCGGACACGCCGTTGTCCACCTCGTCAATACGGCGGACGATGCCCTGGTCCAGGTCGGCGGCAACGGCATCCGCCAGGCGCCCGTCGCCCATCAGAGACTCCACCGCCCGGCGGCCATAGGACTGCCAGACCAGCCCGGCGGAGCTGAACGGCGTGCCGTCCGGACGCTCCGGCGCGCCGCGCTGGTGGTGGTCGAACCGGTTGGCGGCGGCGTCGAAGTTCAGGCCCACGTCCCACACCACATCGCCAGCCCCAATGATCTCGGGGTCCCGGGTGCGGACCAGGACGTGGTCCACGCCGGGCTGGTGCACGCCCAGGGCATGGCAGAGCACGGCGTAGGCGAACACCTCGTCGCAATGGAACTTGCCGCTATGGGTGACCAGGGTCGGGACGGGGGGCACGGCGATGCTAACGTATGCCGAGCAGCTCGACGTCAAAGATCAGGGTAGCGCCAGGTGGGATGACCCCGCCGGCGCCGCGCGCGCCATAGGCGAGGTCCGGCGGCAACACCAGCGTGCGGCGCCCGCCGACCTTCATGTCTGCCACGCCCTGGTCCCAGCCCTTGATGACCTGACCGGCACCCAGCTTGAAGCTGAACGGCGCGCCGCGGTCGCGCGAGCTGTCGAACTTGCGCCCGGGCTTGCCATTGTCGTTCAGCCAGCCGGTGTAGTGCACGTCCACCGTTTGCCCGGCCTGGGGCTGGGCGCCGGTGCCGACGACTTCGTCATGGTAGCGCAGGCCGGAGGACAGGGTGGTATATTCCGGGGTATCGGCCATGTTGCGGCCCTTCCAAGCAGGTTTGGCCGCATCGTCTAGGCCATCCCGCGCGGCCCGGCCAGCCCGGCGCCACTCCGTCCCTTGCCATGCCAGCAGGATCGGCAGGCCCAACGCCAGGTCACGCGCGCGGCGCAGTAGCGACACGCCCAGCGCCAGGTCCGGCGGCACGCCAAAAGCGGCGCCCAAGCCGACATAGCCCGCCTCCTGCACCCCCGCCGCGCCGGGAACGACGAAGGCGGCGGCGACGAGCGCGTCCAGCAGCGCTTCCAACGCCAGGACGGCGACCAAGTCGGCGTGGTGGCCCAGCAGGCGCAGGCTGATCCAGGTGCCGGCGCCGGTGCCGAACCAGGCCAGCAGGTGCAGGGCGGCGCCCAGCGCCAGGCGGCGCGGCCTGCCATACAAGCGGGACAGCTCGGCGCCCACCTGGTCCAGCCCGCCCCGCCCGTGGAACCATTCGCCCAACAGCCGCACGCCCAACCCGCGCAACCCGCGGCCGATCGCGGCGCGGCATCGGATGGCCAGGGCTATGCCCACCAGCACCAGCCCCAATGCAGCCGCGAGCGGCAGCAGCAGCGGCGACTCCGGCCGCAGCAGCAGCAGCACGAGCAGCCCGAACAGCGAGAACAGCGCCTGCCCGATGATCTCTGCCGTCACGTCCACCACCGTGCCGGCCGCTGCCGTCGGCCAGGGCACGCCCAGCACCGTGACTGCCCGCGCGCCGATCACGTATCCGCCGACCGGCGAGAACGGCAGGCAGGTCGTAGCCGAGTCCCGGACCATGCGGCCCCAGATCAGCCATCCCGGCCGCACGCCGGGCATCACCGCCATCCAGGCCAACCCCAGCAGCAGGAACAGCCCGGCTTGCCAAAGCGCCAGCAGCGCGAACCCGTCCCATCCCACCGACAGCACGGCCTGCAGCACCTGCCCGGCGTCGAACCAAGCAACCAACAGCGCCGACAACACCAAGCCGACAAGGGCCAGAAGGAGCGACAAGCGTTTCACCAGAAAGAACCGCTTCTACTCCCTCTCCCTCCGGGAGAGGGTTGGGGTGAGGGAAGCCGCCAGAGCGGACCTTGCCAGCGTTGGGAGCTGACCCTTCCACGGGAAACGACCGTGCCTGCCGCCTCCTTCACCCCAACTCTCTCCCGGGGGGAGAGGGAGCCATGCCGCGCCGCGCCAAAGCCTTGTGCTCCCGAACCGAACCCGGTGCCCCCCTACACCAGCCCGGCCCATCCAGCTATAGACGCCGCCTTCACGTCGCCTTCACCAACAAGGACCCCCTGCCCTGTCTCCTGCCCCCACGCTCGTCACCGGCGCGACCGGCTTCGTCGGCTCTGCGGTTGCCCGCACGCTGCTGGCCCGCGGCCATGCGCTGCGCCTTCTGGTCAGGCGCGGCGGGGACCGGCGCAACCTGGACGGTCTGCCAGCCGAGCTGCATGAGGGCGATCTGCGCGACCCGGCCTCACTCACGGCAGCCGTGCAAGGCTGCCGCTACGTGGCCCATGTCGCCGCCGACTACCGCCTGTGGGTGCCCGACCCCGGCCCGATGATGGCCGCCAACGTGGACGGCACCCGGACCCTGCTGCTTGCGGCGCGGGATGCCGGGGTGGAGCGGGTCGTCTACTGCAGCAGCGTGGCCGCCCTGGGCCTGGTCGGCGACGGCACCCCAGGCACCGAGGACACGCCGGTCCACCCGGACGCGATCGTCGGCACCTACAAGCAGTCCAAGTATCTCGCCGAGCAGGCTGTCCGCACCCTGGTGCGCGACGAGGGCGTGCCGGCGGTGATCGTGAACCCCACCGCCCCCGTCGGCCCGCGCGACGTGAAGCCCACCCCCACCGGACGCATGGTGCTGGACACCGCCGCCGGACGCATGCCGGCCTACGTGGACACCGGGCTGAACCTGGTCCACGTGGACGACGTGGCGGAGGGCCACGCTCTAGCGCTGGAACGTGGCCGCATCGGCGAGGCCTATATCCTGGGCGGCGAGGACCTGGACATGCCGCGGCTGCTCGCCCTGGTGGACAGCGTGATGGGCCGCCCGCCCGCCCGCCGCCTGCGCCTGTCGCAATCCCTGCTGTGGCCGGTCGCAATCGGGGCGGAGGCGGTCGCCCGCACCTTCGGCACCGAGCCGCGGGTAACGCGCGAGATGCTGGTGATGGCCAAGAAGCGCATGTACTTCAGCCACGCCAAGGCCGCCGCGGAGCTGGGCTACCGGCCCCGTCCCGCGCGCGAGGCGGTGGCGGACGCGGTGGCCTGGTTCCGCGCCAACGGGCGGCTGCCGGCATGACCGTCCCCGCTGCCACCATCAT
>CAXTDP010000075.1:0-13590 GCA_964242295.1 uncultured Acetobacteraceae bacterium
TTTTCGATGTGGCGCCGTCAGCGCCAACGCCCACCTTGGTTCGGCGCTGGGGCATCACCTATGCCAAGCTCAATTTCGACCCGCAGGTCGAGCAGCCGTCCAGTCTTGCACCTAGCCTCGATCCAAAGACCGACGGACCAGACATGGAGCCGTGCTGGCTGCCAGGCGGGGCAAAACGCACCCTGCCGGCTTTGCAGCACGTGCCGATCCTGGTGCTGGCTTCGGAGGCGTCTTACCATGCTCGCTACGACCAGTGCACCGTCCGCTTCCTCCAGCAGATGGGCGCACAGCCGGACTTCGTGCGTTTGCCGGATGTCGGCATTTACGGCAACGGCCACATGATGATGCTGGAGAAGAACAATGATCAGGTCGCGAAGGTGCTGACCGATTGGCTGGCCGAGCACCTGCACTGAAAACCCCGCTCTGGGTATTCAGGGCTTGCGCTGATGCTCCTGGCCGGCGAAGGCTGACCCGGCCTTCGGGCTGCCCGCCACGGCAGAAGCGAACTGGGGTTTGGTGCGTCGAGTGCGGGTCGGAAACGGTCACCGAGCGACGCGAGCGCACCACCCAAGCCTGTAAACGCTAGTCGGTGAAGCTGTGAACTGACGCCTTGCTCGCTGCCTGCGTGGGCGCCCGCCACTTGCACCGTGCCGCACGTGGCACCGCCTTCCGCATCTGGCGCAAGCTCGCCGGCGTTGCAGCCGCGTGAGGAACTGATCAGCTACCAGCCGTCGCTGTCGCCTCAACCATCAACCTGATAACGCCCTTCGCTCTCGCCACCCCGGTTTCCCCCCCGCAACGACGACGAGGTAGCCGCAACAGCGGCGTAATCACCCCACAGGTTTGCATGCTCTCGGTTTCGATGGCCGCGATCCTCATTGGATCAGGTCTTGTAGTATCGCTTGGCGCGGCGCTCGGCTTCCGCCACCGCGGCTTCCGGCGTCGCCATGCCAGAGGAAACGGAGGCGAACATCTGCACGACGACGTAGTCCGCCGTCACCGCGGCGGAGGCCGGGCCGATCGGCCCCTTGTAGCCGTTCCAACAGGGGTGGCCGCAGGTGTCGCGGTAGGCGGCGAGCTTCGGGTCGCCCTTCCAGACGTCGCATTCGGCATAGGCCTTCAACGGTTGCGCCCAGTAGCCAGCGGTGCCGGCCAGCCACTTCTCGTATTGCGGCTGCTCCATCATGAAGCGCAGGAACTCCTTGGCCGCATTCGGGTACTTGGTGTGCTTCAGCACCATCGCGTTCAGGATCAGCGCCGCTTCGGGAGCCTTGCCGAACGCTCCCGTGGGCAGCGGCTCGTGGTTGGTGTCGGCGGCGACATCCGCTTTCTCCGGGTCGTTCTTTAATGAATAGTAGATGGACACCCCGTTTGCGGTCAGGCCGATGTCGCCGTTGATGTAGGCCTTGTTGTTGCTGGGATCCTGCCAGGAGATCACGCCCTCAATCATTGTGGAGTACATCTCCCTGGCGTAGCGCAGCGCTTCCAGCGTTTCGCGGCTGTTGATGGCGACCTTGCCATCCTCGTCCACTAGACAGCCGTTGTAGCCCCAGAGCATCCAGTTAGCGTAGCCGTTGGCGTCGCCGACCGAGTTGCCGAGCGCGAAGCCGACGGGATGGCCGTTCTTCTTGAGGTTTCTGCAAAGCGTCAGAAACTGCGCGAAGTCGGTTGGGATGCGGTCGAACCCGGCCTCCTTGACCCAGGACTGGCGATAAACAACGGGAGCGCCCGAGCCGCCCATCGGTATGGAAATCCAGTTATTGGTGCCCCACTTTTTGCCGTATCTCTCGGCCAGGTAGTACCAGCCGCCGTACTTTTTCCCAAGATACTCGGCGACGTCGGTCACCTCGATCAGCTTATCGGCGTAGATGTGCGGATCGTCCGGCCAGCCAACGACGATGTCCGGCCCGGCGCCCGTGTTCGCCGCCACCGCAGTTTGCGGACGCAGGTCCTCCCAGCCCGCGAAGTCAACGCGCACGGGAACCTTCATCTCCTCGCTGAACCGGTTGATGTTCTCGCGGAAGATCGTCTCGTCGGTGTCCACGAACTTGGTCGGACGCAGCACCCGCAAGCTGGCGCCAGGTTCAAGCGGCAGCTTCGGCGGGGCCACATCGGCAATTGGAATGGCCGACGCGTTGAAGCCGATCAAGCCAGACGCCGCCAAGCCCGCACCGACCGCGATCGCACCGCGGCGGGTGATGATATGGACCATGTGCCCCTCCCACTCACGGCTGTATTCGCCGCGTTGGCGGTGATGCTAGGCTGCACACTCCGCGGTGGCAACGTTTCCAGTCGAGGCGGCGAGGCGCTGGCGCCCTACCGCGAGCCGCCGTTCACGGAGATGCACTCCTTGGTGATCATCCGGCTCGCGTCCGAGGCCAGGAATAGCACCACGGCAGCAATGTCGTCCGGGGTGATCGCGTCGGGCAGGGATTGCCGGGTCCGCATCGCCTCAATCTGCGTCTCGTCCGGATACCACAGCCGCCGCTGCCGTTCGGTGATGACCATGCCGGGCGCTATGGCGTTCACACGGATGCGGAACTGGCCCACGTCGCGGGCCAGCGAGTTGGTGAAGCCGACGATGGCCGCCTTGGCGGCGCTGTAGGCCTGCAGGTCCCGCCCGCCCCCCATCCAGGCGACCGAACTCATGTTGACGATGGAGCCGCCGCCCAGCTCCCGCATCTGCGGCACCACCGCCTGCGAGGCGAAGTAAACGTGGCGCAGGTTGACGCCCATCATCCAATCGAACTGCTCGGGCGTCACGTCGGCGAAGGCTTGGCGCTGGTCATTGGCCGCGTTGTTGACCAGCACCGAGGCCGGGCCGATCCGGCCGCAGAGGGTTTCAATCGCACCACGCAGGGCGGCGATGTCGAGCAGGTCGCACGGGACGAAGCAGCACTCCGGCCCCAGCTCCTTGGCCAGCGCGGTGCCCGCCTCCGCCTGGATGTCCAGGATGCCAACTCGGCAGCCCTGCCCGGCGAACGCCCGCGCGATGGCCTCGCCGATGCCGCTTGCGCCGCCGGTCACCACGGCGACCCGTCCGCGCAGCTCGTCGTAGCGCGTCATGCGATCAGCGCACCCGAACCCGGGTCGAACAGGCAGGCCTTTCGCATGTCCAGTGCGAAGCGCGCCACCTGGCCCGGCAGCAGGCGCTCGTCGGGGGACACGCGGCCCAGCAGGCGCTCGCCGCCCATGCGCAGCAGCACGATTGTTTCCGCGCCCGTGGGCTCGGACATCTCCACGGCTGCGTCCACCAGCAGGGACGTGCGCGGGTCGCCGCCGAAGCGGCGGCCCACGTCGGCCACGCATTCCGGGCGCAAACCCAACACCACCTCCCGGTCCAGAAAGGCGCGCGCGCCGGGTCCGGCCATGGGCAGGGGCAGGCGCACGGCGTCGGGCCGGCCTTGACCCACCACGGCGGATAGGATGCCGCCCCCTTCCAGCCGCGCCGGCAGCGTGTTCATCGGGGGCGAACCCATGAATTGCGCGACGAACAGGTTCGCCGGCTGGTTATAGATGGCATCCGGCGTATCGAACTGCTGTATGATGCCGCCGCGCATGATGGCGATGCGCGTGGCCATGGTCATCGCTTCCACCTGGTCGTGGGTGACATAGACCATGGTCGCGCCGATCTTCTGGTGCAACTGCTTGATCTCCATCCGCATCTCGACCCGCAGCTTGGCATCGAGGTTGGACAGCGGCTCGTCGAACAGGAACAGCAGCGGATCGCGCACCAGCGCCCGGCCCATCGCCACGCGCTGTCGCTGGCCGCCGGACAACTGGGCGGGGCGGCGATCCAGCAGCGGCTCGATCTGCAACAGCCGGGCGACGCGGGCCACCGCCTCCGCCTGCTGAGCGCGACTGACGCCGCGGCATTGCATACCGAAGCAGATGTTCTGCCGTACAGTCATGGACGGGTATAGGGCATAGGATTGGAACACCATGGCGATGTCGCGGTCCTTGGGCGGGACGTCCGTCACCAGCCGGCCGCCGATGGCGATGTCGCCCTCGCTGGGCCGGTCCAGACCGGCGATAATGCTCAGCAACGTGGACTTGCCGCAGCCAGACGGGCCGACCAGCACGCAGAACTCACCGCTCTCGATCTCCAGGTTGATGTCGGTCAGCACCGCCAGCGGCCCGTAACGCTTGCTAACCCCTTGCACCCGCAACGCCGACACCCAGCCCTCCTACTTGACTGCGCCGGCGGTAAGGCCGCGCATGAAGTACTTGCCCCCAAACAGGTAAACCAGCAGCGGCGGCAGCGCCGCAATCAGCACGGCGGCGCTCTGCACCCCATGCTGCGGCGCGTCCGACAGGTTCATGCTCAGTGCGATCAGCGCGGCGGTGACGGGCTGTTGCGTGCCGGAGGTGAATGTTACGCCATACAGGAACTCGTTCCAGATGCCCGTGAACTGCCAGATCACGGTGACGATCAAGATCGGCGGCGACAGCGGCAGCACAATGCGCCAGAACGTGCGGAAGAACCCGGCGCCGTCCATCTTCGCCGCCTTCAGCAGGTCCTGGGGGATGCTGACGTAATAGTTGCGGCAGAACAGTGTGGTGAAGCTGATGCCCTGGACCACGTGGATCAGCACCAACCCGGCGATCGTGTTGTTCAGCCCGAGGTCGCGCAGCACCACCACCCACGGGATCAGCTTCATCTGCTCCGGCAGGAACACGCCAAGCAGGACCAGGCCGTAGATGACGGTGTCGCCGCGGAACCGCCACAGGGCGACCGAGTAGCCCGCCACCGCGCCCAGCAGCGTTGACACGGCCGTCGCGGGCAGCGTGATCGCCAGCGAGTTGACCATGTAGGGCCGGATGCCGGCGCAGGTCTGGGCGATGCAGTAGCTGCCCCAGGCCTGGGCGAAGTTGCCGAACGTCACGCCCTGCGGCCATCCGATCAGCGAGTTCTGGTCGATGTCCTGCTCCGTGCGGACGGAATTGAGCACAACCACCAGGAGCGGCAGCAAGTAGGCGGCTGCCAGCAGGACCAGGGTTGCATAGATCGCCAGCCGCACCGCCCGGGGATGCAGCGGGCGGCGGCCCGGACGCCGCCACGCCAGCGCGTCAGACATGCCGGGCGGCCCGGCGGCGCTGGCGATAGGTGTAGGCCGCGTAGGGCAGCAGCACGGCCAGCAGCGTCAGCAGCAGCATCACCGCCGCGGCCGACCCGCGACCCAGCAGCCCCCGCTGGAACATGAAGTCGTATACCACCAGCGCCGGCAGGGTGGTGGCGAGGCCGGGGCCGCCGCCCGTCAGTGCCCGCACAAGGTCGAAGGTCTTGATGGCGAACTGCAGCAGGATGACGAGCACCGCCACGAAGATCGGTCCCAGCGTCGGCAGCACCACGCGGCCGTAGATGCGCAGCGGCCCGGCGCCATCAATCTGCGCCGCCTTGATCAGGTCGGCATCCACCGACCGCAGCCCCGCCAGGAACAGCGCCATGGCGAAGCCCGAAGCCTGCCAGACCCCGGCAATCACCACCGTGTAGATCGCGCGGTCCCGGTCCACCAACCAGTCGAAGCGGAAGCCGAGGAAACCCCATCCGTGCACCAGATGCTCGATGCCCAGTCCGGGGTTGAGCAGCCATCCCCATACCGTGCCGGTGACGACGAAGCTGACCGCCATGGGATACAGGAAGATCGTGCGCAGCACGCCTTCGCCCCGCACCCGCTGGTCCAGCAGCACGGCCAGCAGCAGCCCGATGGCGGTGGTCAGCAGGACGAAGCCGATCCCGAACACCATGAGGTTGCCGTAGGCGATCTTCCAGTTCCGGGTTCCGAGCATCGCCTCGTAGTTCCGTAGCCCGACCCAGCCGGCTGCCGGCAGCAGCGTGGAGGGTGTGAACGACACCCAGGTCGTCCATAGCGTGAACACCACCACGTGGGCGGCGTTCAGCAGCAGCGGCACCCAGATCACCAGCCATTGCAGCCCCATCAACGCCGGGGCGCGCCACCCCGGACGGCGCACGCCGTGCGGGCGGACGGCGCCTGCGGGCGCGGCGGCAGCGGGCCAGGCCGGATTAGCGGGCACTATCCACGGCGTCGGACAACTGGTCCATGCCCTGCTGGGGCGTGACCGATGCGTTGTGGACGTACTCCGTCAGCACATCAATCATCGCCGCGGTGACCTGGTTGGGCTGGGCCATGTTGTGCGCCAGGCTGAGCAGCGTCCCACCCGACGCCGTCGCCGCGCGCAGTCCCGCCGCCGCGTCCCGCTGCCCGTTCGACCAGCCTGGCCCGGACAGGTCCATGTCGGTGCGCACCGGGATGGAGCCGGTGATCTGCGAGTACATCGCCTGCGTGGCCGGGGTCATCGTCAGGTTGGCCAGCAAGGTCTGCCCGGCCTGCAGGTCAGGCTCCTTGCGCTGCCAGAAGATGAAGGCGTCGGCGTTCAGGATGAAGGTGGGCGTGCCGCCATCCTGGGGCGCCGGGCCGATGACGAAGTCCTCCAGCTTGTTGCCGAGGTTCAGCATCACGCCCTGCGCCCATCCGCCCATCAACAGCAGGCCCATGTCGCCGCCGATGAAGCGCGGGGCCAGGACGCTGTAGCTTTGCGCGGCGATGTTCGGGTCCATCCAACTCGCCAGCTTGCGGAGCTGCACGAAGGCGGCGAGCACCTCCTTCGAGCGCAGCGCGTCCGGGTCCAGTTCCATGATCGCCTTGCGGTAGGTGGCGGGGCTGATCCCGGCCAGGGCGATTTCGAACTTCATGCCGTCGTCCCAGCGTATGCCGCCGTTGGCGACCGGGCTGGCGATGCCGGCAGCCTTCATGCGGGAGGCAAGGTCGTTGAACTCCGCCCAAGTCTTGGGCAGGGCGGTGGCGCCCACTTTGTCCATTGCCCGGCGGGACGCGAATAGGGTGTTGATGCGATAGATTTGCAGCGGCAGCGCGATCCACTTGCCCGCGGGCTTGTGGAGCTTTGCCAGATCCGCCGGCACAACCGCCTCGTAGCCGGATGCCGCCACTAGATCGCTCACATCCCGCGTGGGCGCGATCTGCGACCAGGCCGCGATCTCCGGCCCCTTGAGTTGGGACGCGGCGGGCGGGTCCCCGCCCAGGATCTGCGCCCGCAGCTTGTTCATCATCTCCGTGGTGAAGCCCGGCACGGGGCTGTGCTGCCAGGTGCCGCCATGCTCCTCGACCAGGTGGCCGAGAGCGGTGATGGCGGCGCCGTCGCTCCCGGCGGCCCATTGCGAGATGAAGGTGACGCGCGGCTTGACGTCCGCCCGCGCGGGACCGGACATGGCCGCCGGGGCAGCCACCAACCCCGCCGTCCCAGCCAAGACGGTCCGCCGCCTTATGGTCCGCATTACGCTTCCTCCGTCGGCGATTTTCGCCTTATCTTTGTCCCGGATAATGAACCGTCCCGTTATCCGGCGGTTTTCCAGTCATTTCCCGTGATGCACGGAGTCTGGTTGCAACCAGCCGTGGCTGTCAACAACGTTCGGTGCCCGCCTTGACGGCGCCCGCGCCCCGACGTTTCAATGGCGGCAACACGACGCGGCCGGCCGCAGAACGGCGCGCAGGGAGGCAACGCGATGCGCCGGACAAACGCAACGACCCGCGGCCTGGAACCAGTGCCGGCCGGCACGCGGTAGCGCCGTGCTGCAGGTTGGACTCAACCCTTACGGCATCGGTTACACGCTGGGTCGCCAGGGCGTTGGCACGCCCAGGGCCAACCCGAACCCGCGCGGCATGTCCGGCTACATGGACCTGGCCGTGGAACTCGGCGCGACGCTGCTGGAAATTCCCGAAGACTGGGTGACGCCACTCGACTTCCCGGCGCTGGATGCCCTGCGCGATACGCTGCGCGCCCATCGGCTGGTGCCCGTGCTCAGCACGGGGCTGCAGCGGTCCGACTTCCCGGAGTGCGTCCGCGTCGCCCGGCATCTGGGCGCCGGGCTGGTCCGCATGGCGCTGACCTCCGTCCTCTGCGGCGACCGTGCGGTGGCACCGGGCGGGTGGGACGCGCTGGTGGCCGGGGTGTCGGACCGGCTGGCCGCGTTCGCGCCGCAGGCCGCGACGGCTGGCCTGACGATCGTGATCGAGAACCACCAGGACTTCACCAGCCGCGAGCTGGTGAGCTTCTGCGAACGGTTCGGGCCGGCGGTCCGCATCGTGTTCGACACGGGCAATGCCTTTCCGGTGGCGGAGGCTCCGCTGGCCTTCACTCGCGTGGTCGCGCCGTTCGTCGGCTACCTTCATCTCAAGGACTACCGGGTGCAGCCGACGGACGAGGGGTTCCGCCTGGTCCGCTGCACGCTGGGCGACGGGGCCGTGCCGTTCGCGGAGATCGCGGCGATGCTGGCCGGGCACCATCCAGTCCTGCCGGCCGCGCTGGAGCTGGCGGCGCTGGAAGCGCGGCACGTTCGGCTGCTCACGCCGGGCTGGTGGCAGGGCTACCCGCCGACGGGGGCGCCCGGCCTAGCCGCCTGTTTCCTTGCTGCACGGCGCAACAGCCTGCCGGTGGACACCGATTATCGCACCCCGTGGGAGCGCGGCGACGACGGGGTGCTGCAAGACTACGAACTCGGCATGATCCGGCGCAGCGCGGCGAACATGCGGGCACTCGGCATCATGGGAGCCAAGACATGACCAGGGAGCTTGAAGGCAAGACCGCCTTCGTCACGGGATCGGGGCGGGGCCTCGGCCATTTCATCGCGCTGCGGCTGGCCGGCATGGGCGCGAACGTCGCCGTGCACGACCTGGACTGGGACGCCCCGGCGAAGTACGGCGAGGCCCTAAGCCTGCAGGACGCCGCGGCACAAGTGGCCGCGCTCGGAGTCCGTACGGCCTGCGTCGTCGGCAACATCGGTGACCAAGACGCCGTTCACGCCATGAAGGCGGACATCGAGGCGGAACTGGGCGAGGTGGAGATCCTGGTCAACTGCGCCGGCGGCGACATCGGCGCTGCCGGCGGCAAGCCGGTTCCGAACAACGTGCTCGGCATCCTGTTGGCCGACATACAGGCGCTCACGACCAACAACCTGATCGGCACCATGCTGGTGTGCCAGGCGTTCGTGCCGCCGATGGTGCGGGCGGGGCGGGGGGCGGTGGTGAACATCGCCTCCTCCGCGGCGCATAAGGGCGGCAGCAACGGCGCGATCTACGCCACGCTGAAGGCGGCCGTAGTTCACTACACCCGGTGCCTCGCGGCGGAGGTGATGGAGGACGGGGTGCGGGTGAACGCGCTCAGCCCCGGCCCGACCAAGACAGCCCGATTCCAGGCGACCCGCACCGTTGACCCGGCGAAGATGAACTCCAACAGCCGCACGCTGAACCGCTACGCCGAGCCTGCGGAGATCGCGGACGCCGTGGGCTTCCTCGCAGGCCACGCCGGACGTTTCGTCAACGGCCAGGTGCTTCGCGTGGACGGCGGCCACACGCTGTTCCCGGGCTGACCGCTGGGCAGCATCGGGTTGCCCGTGACAGCAGGCGAACGCCGCGGCAAGAAAGCCGGTGTTGACCCTACGCAGCTCGCATTGAGCTAAAGTCTGTCCGCAATCGTGCCACTAATATGACTTGGCGTTTCTTCTAGTAGCGCACGCCAGGGTGGTGCCTGATCACCTGATGCGTGCTGCATTCCGCTCTCTTGGCTTGTGTAAAGCCGTGTGCGTAGGGGAATGTTTTCAATCACATGATCCCAGACAAATACTGAGATGAACCAGGCCCTGGTGGACGCTTCGGCTGTTTCCGACTAGCTGTTCAAGCACCCGCCCGCCGGGCGTTGAGGCCGCATGGAGAAGCTGGCGGGGGCGGCCGTGTTCCTGGCGTCCACAGCGTCCACCTTTCAACGGTCAGATCCTTTACGTCGAGGGCGGCATGACCGCCTGCATTTGAACCAAGAAACCTCTCGGGAGAACCGTCCGATGCCCACCCTGCTCCAGATCGCCAACCTCCACCCCGAAGCGCAGTCCCGACTTGAAGCCGGCTACACGCTGATCCCGGCCAAGCTGCCCGACGTCGATGCCGCCTGGTTGGCCGAATACGGCGCCAAGGTGGACGGCGTGGTCACCGGTGGTCACCTGGGCATCCCCGCTGCGCTGATGACGGCGCTGCCAAACCTCAAGATCGTGGGCATCAACGGCGTCGGCTACGACAAAGTGGACTTGGAGCTGGCGCGTAGCCGCGGCGTCCGCGTGTCCAACACGCCGGACGTGTTGACAGAGGACGTGGCGGACCTGGCGGTGGGCCTGACGTTGTCCCTACTGCGCCGCCTGCCGCATGCTCATGCTCATGTGCGCGCCGGCAAGTGGCCGGCCGGAGAGATGCAGCTCGCCCGCAAGCTGAGTGGCAAGCGGATCGGCATCTTCGGCCTGGGCCGCATCGGCCGGGCTGTCGCCAAGCGCTTCGGTGGCTTCACGGACAAGATCAGCTACACGGATGTGGTGGAGCACGACGTGCCATTCACCTTCTACAAGGATTCCGTGTCCCTGGCCGAGGCCTGCGACATCTTCGTCATCTGTGCCGCTGCGTCCGGCAGCACGCGCAAGATCATCGGCACCGCGGTGTTCGATGCGCTGGGCTCGAACGGCGTGCTGGTCAACATCGCCCGCGGCTCCATCGTGGACGAGGCGGCGCTGGTCACGGCTTTGAAGGAAGGGCGGCTGGGTGGCGCCGCGCTGGACGTGTTTGAGGACGAGCCTAACGTGCCGGTGGAGCTGATGACCATGGAGCACGTCGTGGTCACGCCGCACATCGCCAGCGGCACGCATGAAACGCGCCGGGCCATGGGCGACCTGATGATCGACAACTTGGACGCGTTCTTCGCCGACAGGGAGCTGCCGACGCCCCTAGTGTGATCAGGCGCGCTGCAGGTGGCGCGATTTTGTCGCACGGACCCGTTCGGTGGCGCCGGGACAGGTACCCGTGGCGGCGCTGGTGTCCGAGGCTGTCAGGATAGGCGTGCAGGAGATCGTCGAGCGTCGGCTGCGCGTTCGCCTCGCGCAGCAAGGGGAACAGACGCTCGCACTGCCAGGGATCTGACCGGAGGGATGCACAATGATATTGTCAGGTTGTTAGGGGACGGCCGACCGCGGGGTGAGAACTGCCTTTGGTCACCAGGTTGTCGCAGTGCCGGTCACCTCCTGCCAGACCTGGAAGGCGGCGTCGCGTGCGGCACGGTGCTGGGTGGCGGTCAGGCAGTGGCGACGAAACTGGAAGTGGTTGTGGATGCGGGCGTGTGTGGACAGGAACTGCTGGGCATGGCGGGCCGACTTGAACCGCTGCATCTGCCGTTCTCGTCGTCGCGTCGGCTGGTGCGACACCTCGGCCCGGTTGTTCAGGTATTTGCTCTGCCGATGCTCGACATGAGGCAGGATCGTGCGCTTCGCCGCCGCGTAGCTCTTGAGCTTGTCCGTCACGATCATCCGAGGCACGTATTGCAGGCCCCGTAGCAGCTTGCGGAAGAACCGCTTGACCGCTTTGGTGTTGCGCCGGCTCTGCACCAGTATGTCCAGCACGTGCCCATCCTGGTCGATTGCGCGCCAGAGATAGTGCTGCTTGCCGCCCACGCGTATGAACACCCCATCCATGTGCCACTTGTCGCCCGGCCTGGGCCGGCGCCGTTTCAGCTCGTTGGCGAACTGCCGGCCGAAGCGTAGGCCCCATTCGCGGATGCTCTCGTAGCTGACCACCACGCCGCGGGCGGCCAGGATCGTTTCAACGTCACGCAAGCTCAGGCTGAAGCAGTGATAGAGCCACGCCGCGTGCTGGATCACCTCAACGGGGTAGCGGAAGCCACGGTATGGGTTGGGCGTCGTCATCTGATGCAGGCTGCCATGGCCCGACCTTCCTCACCAACCTGACAACACCCAAGCTACGTCCGCGTCGCTTGATCCCAGACGCGGGCAGGGACTTGTGCGCCCGCACCCCTGATCCATGCACCACACTCACCTGGGGCCATCTCGACCTCTATCCGCCAAGTGCATCAACGCCCATCTGACTCCACCCCTGCACCAAGGCCGACCAGCTCGCCAGCTGCAACCACCACCTTCCTGCCCGTCGCTAATCGCTTCCTGTTTCCAACAGAACTGCCTTCCGGATCACCTTCGGGCGCCGGCGCCACTCCTCGAACCGCTGGATCAGCACGAAGAAGCTCGGCACGAACAGCACCGCCAGCAGCGTGCTCGCCAGCATGCCGCTGAATACCATCATGCCTAGGCTGCGCCGCGCGTTCGCCCCCGCCCCCGTCGCGATCACCAGCGGCACCACGCCCAGGATGAACGCCAGCGACGTCATTAGAATCGGCCGGAATCGCGACCGTGCGGCCTCGGTCGCCGCATCCAGCACCGATGAGCCCTGCGCCCGGAGGTGCCGCGCCGCCTCCACGATCAGGATCGCGTTCTTGGCCGACAGCGCGATCAGCAGCACGAGCCCGATCTGCACATAAAGGTTGTTCGCAATCCCCGCCGTCCCCAGCCCGATTACCGGCCCCAGCAGCGACAACGGCACCGATAGCAGCACCGACAGTGGCGCGAACCAGCTCTCGTACTGTCCGGCCAGCACCAGGTAAACCAACAGCATCGCCAGCGCGAACACGACGTAGACCTGCGAGCCCACCGCCTTCTCCTGGTAGGACATCGCCGTCCAGTCGTAGCCGGCGCCGTTCGGCAGCTCTTGCGCGGCTATCTGCTCCATCAGCGCGATTGCCTGGCCGGAGCTGGTGGCCCCTGCCGGGCTGCCGACGACGCTGGCGGAGGGATACAGATTATACAGCGTGATCAGCGACGGCCCGACGGCCGGCGTCACCGAAACCAGCGCGCTGAGCGGCACCATCAGCCCATCGCCGCTGCGGACCGAGAGCTTCGCGATGTCCTCGGGCCGCAGCCGGAACGCCGCGTCCGCCTGCACGTAGATCTGCAGCGTGCGCCCGAACTTGGTGAACTGGTCGACGTAGCCGGATCCCAGGTAGGTCCCGAGCACGCCGAACACGTCGCCCACCGAGACGCGTAGGCTTTCGGCCTTCGCCCGGTCCACGCTGACGTCGAGCTGCGGCGCCTCGGCCCGGAACGAGGTCCGCAGCCGCTGCAGCCCGGATTGCGTGCTGCCCACATCCATCAGGTTGCGCGTCATCGCCTGCAGCCGCGCGTAGTCGAACGTGCCGTCGCGCAACTCCGTCTGCATCGTGAAGCCGCCGGCATTGCCGATGCCCTGGATGGGTGGCGGCACCAGCACAAAGGCCTCCGCATCCGTGATGGCGTCCATCTTGCGGCTCAGCGCGGCGTTGATGAACCGTGCCTCCCGCCCGCCCTTCCGCTTCGACCAGTCCTCCAATACCACGTAGGCGGCGCCCGCATTCGCCAGCGCCGCCAGCGCCGCTTCATCGACCCAGAGTGTCAGGTCACCCCGCCGGCGCAGCCCCGCCTCGTAGGCCGGCCAGTTCGTGATCCGGTGACGCGCCCGCGGAATGCGATGGCGGCGCGCGGCGTTGTGCTTGAATGGCGTGGCAGGAACACACCTGCCCCGTCAGGGTCCGGCTATCTGAGCATCCACGCACCAACGCCGCGCCGCGTGCGACGGCGCGTGGCGGGGAGGCATGTCGAGGGGGGGCCGGCCCTGGCCCGCACGGGACAGGGCCGGCGGC
>CAXTDP010000076.1:0-13517 GCA_964242295.1 uncultured Acetobacteraceae bacterium
CAGGTTGCCGCCGGCGCCGACGCCGACCTCCAGCCGCCCACCGGACAGCAGGTCCAGCACTGCGGCGTCCTCTGCCACGCGGACCGGCAGCTCCAACGGCAGGGTGATGATGCCGGTGCCCAGCCGGATGCGGCTGGTCTGCGCCGCGACGTGGGCCAGGAACAACAAGGGGGCGGGCAGCCCGCCCTCGTCCCCATGGAAGTGGTGCTGGGCTACCCACGCGGAGTCGAAGCCCATCTGCTCGGCATGGAGCACCTGGGCAGCACCCAGGCGGTAGCGTTCGGCCGGGTCCGCCTGGTCCAGCACTCGGGTGAAGAAGCCAAGGCGAAGCCGGGATGGGGACATCGGGTCAACCTTCAGGGATCGTGCGAACAGGCCTAGAATCTTTAGCTGCGGTCGTTGCACCGAAACGTCAACTAGATCGGGTCGGCATTGAGGGGGAAGCGGCCTTCGCGGCCCGGTCCGAGCACGATCACGGACCGTCGCTGCCGTGTCGCGTGGACCGGGTATGCGGGCGCGGTTGCACTAGCCCCGGCTATGGTTCAGGCGATGCGGACGAAGATCGGGCGTCCCGGTTGCGTGGCGGCATCAGAAACCGATCCTTGCATTCTCCATTGGGGAAGCGACCCGGTAGTAACCGTCAAACAGGTCCGACAAGCTGCTCAGGCCGCATCGTGGAAGATGATGCCGAGCGTGTGACGCCGGCCCGCGCGCAGCTTGCTGACGCCGTGGCGGAGCTTGACCTGGTAGTCGCCGCGGCCGCCCCGGACCGGGCGGGAGTTCACCGCAAACAGAACGGCATCGCCCTTGTTCAGCGGGACGACGGAAGCCCGCGTCTGCATCCGCGGCCGCTGTTCGGTCATCACGAACTCGCCGCCTTCGAAATCCTCGCCCGGTTGCGACAGCAGCGTCGCCACTTGCAGCGGGAAAACGTGCTCGCCGTACAGGTCCTGATGCAGGCAGTTGTAGTCGCCCGCACCGTATTGCAGCAGCAGCGGCGTCGGGCGAGCCTGCCCGGCGGCATGGCACCGTTCCAGAAACGCGGCGTGTTCGGCTGGGAAGCGCGCGCCGTTTCCCAGCCGCTCGTGCCACCGGTTCGCGATGGGCACGAGACGGGGGTAAAGCCCGGCCCTGAGTTCCTGCACCAAGCTCGGCAGAGGATAGGCGAAGTAGCGATACTCACCCTGCCCAAAGCCGTGGCGGGCCATGACGACATGGCTGCGAAAGCCCTGTCCACCGTCATACATGCCGGCGATGCCGCCGCTCTCTTCGTCGCCGATCAGGCCGGGCAGAACCGCCCAGCCCTGGGCATCGAGATCAACCGTGACAGAGGCCCAGTCAATGGCGTTGACGCGCTCATGCGGAGTCATGCCGCGCGCTCCATCTGCAGGAGCCGCCGCTTGCGAGGCACGCCCCAGCGGTAACCCGAGATCGAGCCGTCCGCCTTCACCACACGGTGGCATGGAACGATCACCGCCATGACGTTGGCGGCACATGCCGCGCTCACATCCTGCGCCGTGGCGGTCATGGGAAGGGTCTTGGCGACTTGGCCGTAGCTGCGCGTTTCGCCTGGCGGTATCTCGCGCAGCGCGCGCCAAACGGCGATCTCCACATCGGACCCGCGCAGGTCCAAAGCCAGGTCGAGTCCAGCCCCCGGCACGTCCACGGCCCTCACCACCTTGGCCAGCGTTTCAGCAAGTGCCGCGGCGTCTTCCCTTGGTTCCGCGTTGGCGAAGCTCCGGGCCAACTCGTGGCGCACGCGTATCGCGCTGTCACCCAGCAGCACCGCCGCAAGCCCCTTGTCGTTGACGGCAGCGAGAACGGTCCCGAGACGGGTCTCGCTGCAGGCAAATCGAAGTGTCCTGGTTTCCATGATAAATTTCCGTCGTTCTCGAAGGACGAGGATCGCACCGCGGTCCGACAAGCGCAGTCTGGTCCTTGCTATGACATCGAAGTTCCGGCCGCTCAGGCTGCCAGGGCCTCGCGGTCGAGGAGCGCCCGCTTGCGCTCGATGCCCCAGCGATAGCCGGACAACGCGCCGTCGGAGCGGACGACACGGTGGCATGGGATCGCCACGGCTAAGGTATTGCTGGCGCATGCCTGCGCCACGGCACGCACGGCGGACGGCGCTCCGATCGTCGCGGCGACATGGGCATAGCTGGCGGTTGACCCGGCCGGGATACCCTGCAGCGCTTCCCAGACGCGCTGCTGAAACGCCGTGCCACGGATATCGAGTGGCAGGTCCAACCCTCGGCCAGGGGCTTCGACAAAACCGACGACACGGGCGACCAGTTGCTCGAACTCCGCGTCGCCTCCGATCAGCTCGGCCTTTGGGAAGCGGTCCTGAAGATCGCGCACTAGCGTGTCCGGGTCATCGCCAAATGAGATCGCGCAGACGCCCTTGCCCGTCGCCGCAACCAAGATGGCGCCCAGCGAGCATTGGCCGACCGCGAAGTGGATGGACACGTCAATGCCGCCTTTGCGATAGGCGCCCGGGGTCATCCCGAGCCTTACGGCCGCCTGTTCGTAGAACCGGCTTGGGGCGTTGAAGCCCGCTTCGTAGATCGCGCTGGTCACGCTCTTCGACAAGCCGAGGCCATCTTGCAGGCGCGCAGCCCGCTGGGCATCGGCGTATCTCTTCGGGGTCACGCCCGTGATCTGCTTGAACACGCGATGGAAGTAGAAGGGACTGACGCCCACCTCGCGTGCGATGGCGTCGAGCGAGGGAATTTCCTCCGCCTGCTCGATCAGGCGGCATGCCCGGCTGACGATCTCGGCGTGGCGCTCATGCTGGCTCGGCTCGTTTGGGCGGCACCGCATGCACGCCCGGAACCCAGCGCGTTCGGCCGCCTCGCACGTGAGATGGAAGGATACGTTCTTGCGCAATGCCACGCGGGCCGCGCAGCTCGGGCGGCAATAAACACCGGTTGTTTGGACGCCATAGAAAAACCGGCCGTCGAACGTGCCATCGCGCCGGGTGATGGCAGCGTAACGCTCATCGTCAGCCAAAGGGGCGGAGGTGCCGCTTTGAATATCCATCGCTGGTCTCCTCGAACACCGAGCTGGACCGACCGGCTCGTGTGATCGAACATCGTCCGATTGCCGGGTCCGGACCTCCCGACCCTTGCTCTCAAATCAAATATATCGCGCAGATTGGTTCTGCTGCACGGCTCGCATAGGAAGAAGGCCCACCTGGCTGATGCCGGGTGGGCCTTCAAGGTCCCGAGCGATGCCGACAGCTCAAGCGGCGTGGATCAGTGCAATGGACACCCGAAGGGAGGCCCATCCCCTCCTATTGCAGGCTGAGACCTTGGGGACGTATCAGCCCGTCAGGCGTGGCAACAAACCCGTGCAGTGCGTCGCTGGCGGCAAACAGCCAGGTCATGTGGAACAGCACGATGTCCGGGCGGGCCTGCAGATACTTCGCCGCGACCTGGCGATACAGTGACTGCCGCTCCGACGGGTCGGTGCTGGCCCGCGCCTGGTTGAGCAGGGCATCGAACTGCGGGTCGCAGTACTTGCCCCAATTCTGGAACCCGTCGCAGGCCAGGAACAGTGCGATGTTGGAGTCCGGATCGGCCCGGCCGCTCCAGACCACGACCGAGGCGTTGTAGTTGCCGGCGTTCATGCCATCAATCAGGGCGGCGACATCCAGCGGCTGCACCTTCACGTCGAACCCGGCGTCGGCCACCATCGCCTGGATGACCTCGCCTAGCTGCGTTTCGCGCGGGGTGTTGGTGACCGTGAGGGTGAACGGAACACGGTCGAACCCGGCCCGTTTCAAAAGTGCCTTTGCCGCGGCCGGGTCGCGGGCCGGCACAGGGATGTCGGGGTTCCAATATCTCGAATGGGGCAGTTCCGCCTGGTTCGCCGGGAGATACTGACCCTCCATCACCACTTGATTGATCACCTCGCGGTCAATGGCCCGCTCAAGCGCCTCGCGCACCGCTTCGTTCTGGCCCAGCGGGGTCTGCGCGCCGGCGCCGTGGCCGACGTTGATCGAGATGGCCTCGTAGCCCAGCGATGTCGCGCTGCTGAGACGCAGGCGTGGATTGGCCTTCACTGCGGCGACGTCGGAGGGCGACAGCTCCTCCAGCATATCAAGCTGCCCCGTCCGCAGGTTCACCAGGCGGACGGTGCTGTCATGGATCGGGCGATAGACGATGCGGTCCAGGTGAATGGACGGCCCGTTCCAGTAGCCGCCGAAGCGTTCGAGCACGATACGGTCCTGCGCCACCCGCTCAGCCACTTTGAACGGCCCGGCGCAGACCGGGAGATCGGGGTTCTTCCCGCCAGCGAAGGCTGCGGGTGACATCATCATGCCAGCCCGGTCGGCCAGCACCGCCAGCAGGGGCGCGTAACGCTGGCTGAGATGCAGTTCGACGGTTAGGGGATCGGTGACCGAAACCTCCGCGACCGGCTTGAGTTCGGCCTTGCGCACGCTGGCCGCGGCCGTGCGGTAGCGGTCGAGGTTGGCACGTACTGCCTCGGCATCCATGGTCGCGCCGTCCTGGAAGCGGACGCCCGGGCGGAGCCTGAGGGTGAGCGTCAACCCATCCGCCGACCAAGTCCAGCCAGCGGCAAGTTGCGGCACGAAGTCGAGCGCCGCGTTGGTGTCTATCAGCTTGTCGCAGGCGGCCGCAAAGACGAGCCGGCCGGCGAAGGTGCCGCCGCGCGCCGGGTCAAGCACGTCGGGTTCGTCCTGCATGCCAATGCGCAACGTGGCTGGAGCGGTTTGGGCCTGGGCGGTTTGGGCCGGGTCGGAGAGGATGGGCAGGAGGGCGAGCAACGCCCAGCAGAACCGCAGACCCATGCGCATCACCTCAGCCTTCCCAGGGGGGATGATGCGAGGATCTCTGGCGACTGACAACGGGTCAAGTCGGCAGGTCGCTCTGCGCCAGGCCGCGCGCCAGCAGCAATGCGCCGTCGCAGGCATCGCCTTGGCTGGGCCGCACCCGGGTTCGGACGCGCTCGGCCATGTGGCCGAGGATCGGCAGCGCCAGGCTGCCACCCAAACAGAGCGGAAGTTCACCGCGCGGGTCCAGGGCACTCACCAGTTGCTCGGCTTCCTGGGCGGCACGGCGGACCAGGCGCAATCCCGCTGGATCGCCCCTGTCTGCGGCGTCAATCACGAGAGGTGCAAGCGTGGCGTATCGGGTGGACGGGGCCTGGTAGGTCCAGGCGGCCACGGCATCAACGGAGGGGCCGACAGCGGCAATCACTGCATGGTGCAACGCCGTGTCGGCGAGGTCGTAGCCATCGAGGACCCGCAACGCCTCCGCCAGCACCAGCCGCCCAAGCCAGGCGCCGCTCGCTTCGTCCCGCACCGGAAAGCCCCAGCCTCCAACCTGCCGCGCCGTGCCGTCCGCAGCCACGCAGTTTCCGACGATCCCCGTCCCGATGGACACCGCCGCACCCGCCCGGCCTCCATGCGCGCCCAGCACCGTGGCATGACCGTCCGAGCACAGCGCCAGGGAAGCGAACGCCGGCCCCGAGGCAAGGAATGCCGCCCGTCCGGCGGAGCGGCGGGTGCCGGCCAGCGCGCAAGCAAGATGGGTCTGCAGGTATGCCTCGGCACCGATGCCGACCGCTGCCAGAGCCTCGACGATGTGCCGCCAACCGGCCTCCACCCCCAGGGTCAGGCTGGACGGCCCGGCAACAACGGCGGTCCGCACCCGGTCATCTGCATCCAGCCGCCTGATCCGGGTGTTGCTCGCCCCACCATCAATGCCGGCATGCGTCACGCCTGCTGCCGTCATGGTCCCGCATCAGCCAGGCTGAGCGCCCGACATGGGCAAGCCGGCTGCCCCATCTTTTGACGCCGCTCTTCGGCCACCGAGTGATCCAGCTCGCGGCGCAGCGCCTCAGGCTCCTGACGCTCCTTCAGCTTTTCCGGATGTTGTAGAACACCGCGAAGCTGTTCAGCATGCCGGTGATGCTGCGCCGGTAGGCGAAAGGCTGTGTGTAGGCGCCGAGCGGCACGTAGGGCACGTCCTGGAACGCCTGCAACTGGACCTCGCGCGTGATCCGCTTCTGCTCTTCCGGTGTCGCCGCATCGAGGAACTGGGAACGCAACTCCTCAAGCCGGGCGGACTCCGGCCAGCCGAACGTGCCGGCACGGCCGATGCCGCGGGTATAGGACTGCGTTGCCGGCGTCACCGCGATGATGCCCGGGATATTGTTGCACCAAACGCTCCAGCCGCCCTTGTCCAGCCCTTCCTTGTTGGCCAGGCGCGGCGCGACCGAGCCCCAGTCGGACGCCTGGTAGTCCAGGTTGACGCCCACCCGGCGGAACATGTCGGCGGCGATCTCACTGAACGCGTTCAGGGAGACCAGGTCCGTCGGCACCACAAACACCACCCGCTCACCCTTGTATCCCGCCGCCTGCAGGTTCGCCTTGACCTTGTCGTAGTCGGGGGCGCCAGCCATCGCCTCCAGCCCTGCCTCGGTCGAGAAGGGACCGCCAGGCAGGAAGAAACCGCAACGGTCGTTCCACAAGCTGCGGTCCTCGCCCATCACCGCAGTCATGTAGTCGGACTGCCGAATGCCCGGCAGGAAGGCCCGGCGGATCGCCGGGTTGTCGAAGGGCGGCTGCAAGTGGTTGAACCGGATCATGCTCATCGAGCCGCCGATCTCCTTGGCCTCCACGGCGATGTCGCGGTTCCGGCGCAGCAGCGGCAGCAGGTCGGCAGTCGGCTGCTCCCACCAGTCCACCTCGCCGCGCTGCAGGGCGGCTGCGGCCGTCGCGGCGTCCGGGATGGTATGCCACTCCACCCGGTCCACATGGACCAGCTTCGGCCCGGCAGCGAAGGACGGCGTGCCACCGCCGCGGGGCAGGTAGCCCGCGAACTTCTCATACGCCACGCGCGACCCGGACATCCGTTCGTTGGCCAGGAAGCGGAACGGGCCGCTGCCGACCATCTCCGTCACCTGTTGGTTGGATGGCGTGCGGGCCAGCCGCTCCGGCATCACCGGGCAGTAGGACGACGGCTTGGCCAGCGCGGTCGGCAGCAGCGGGAAGGGCTTCTTCAGGCGGAACTGGATGACCCGGTCCGCCGGCGCCGACAACTCGTCCGTCACGGCACGGACATTCTGGCCAAACGGGTCGTTGCGGCTCCACCGGTCAATGCTGGCGATGGCGTCGCGCGCCAGGACGGGCGTGCCGTCATGGAACGTCATCCCGTCTCGCAACGTCATATGCCAGGTCCTGCCATCATCCTCGATGACGTGACCCTCGACCATCTGCGGCTGCGGCTGCAGGCTGTCGTCCAGTCCATAAAGCTGGTCGAACACCAGGAAACCATGGT
The DNA here is from genome assembly GCA_964242295.1 of uncultured Acetobacteraceae bacterium. GTDB lineage: Bacteria > Pseudomonadota > Alphaproteobacteria > Acetobacterales > Acetobacteraceae > DASWOJ01. The sequence goes on from CAXTDP010000076.1 coordinate 7,308, forward strand.
TGCGCGTGACCAGCGCGGTGTTGAACACCGGGTCGAGGATCGCGAGGTCAGCTTGCGGCACGAAGCGCACGGTCGTTTGGTTCTGCGCGGCAGCGATGCTGGGCAGGGCCAGCGCGGCAGTCCCGCCGGCTGCCGCAGTCAGGAGGTCACGACGCTTCATGGCAGCTCTCCGGGCTGGTTGGGGTTCAGGCCAAGGCCGGCTGGCGGCCGGCCCAGGGCCGCGCCTGCTCGAATGCGAACGAGGCTTGCAGCACGCCAAGGTCATCGAACCGTGGCGCGACCACTTGCAGCCCGACCGGCAGGCCCGCCCCGGTGAAGCCGCAGGGCAGGCTCACCGCCGGGTTGCCGGACCAGTTGAACGGATAGCTGAACTGTGCCCAGGACAGCCCGTCCCAGGGATGCTGCGGCCAATGCGGCGGCTGCAGCAGCTCGGCCGGAAAGGCAGGTGTGCTGGCGGCGGGCGTGAGCAGGAAGTCCCATTCGGTGAAGAACTCGTGGATCTGTTGGCAGTAGGCGAACCGCCGCTCCCGCATCTGCATGAACTCCGACACCCGGACATCGCGCGCCGTCTCGATCATGGCGACCAGCCCGGGGTCGAGCTTGTCCTCCCATTCCGGCAGGAACCGCAGCCGGGCGGAGAACACGGTCGGCCAGAAGAAGTCGAACAGCGGCGGCCCCAGCTCGCCCCAGGCCGGCGTCACGTGCTCCACCACCGCACCCAACTCGGTAAAGGCGTGAACAGCCGCCTCCACGAGCGCCGCCACGTCGGGGTCCACCCGGGCATGGCCCAGGTCGGGGCTGTAGGCGATGCGCTTGCCGCGCAGGTCGGCCTTCAATCCAGACGCATAATCCTGCGGCGGCGCCTCAAGCGAGGTGTAGTCCCACGGGTGCGGGCCGGCCATCGCTTCCAGCATCAGCGCGCTGTCCCTGACCGTCCGGGTGATGGGGCCGAGATGCGTCGCCAGGTCGTTGTTCGACATCGGCCAGCACGGCACCCGGCCATGCGTCGCCTTCATGCCGAACACGCCGCACATATGCGCGGGGATGCGGATAGACCCGGCGCCGTCGCCGCCCTGGTGCAGCGGTCCATAACCTGCCGCGGCCCCTGCCGCTGCTCCCGAGGACGAGCCGCCCGCGCTCAGCCCGTGCGCCCAGGGGTTGTGGGTGATCCCGGTCAGCGGGCTTTGGCTGACACCCTTCCAGCCGAACTCCGGTGCCGTGGTCTTGCCCACCATGATGCAGCCGGCGTCGTGCAGCCGGGCCACGCAGGGCGTGTCCACGTCGGGGACATGGCCGGCATACATCAGGCTGCCCATCTGCGTCGGCACGCCCTTGGTTTGCTGCAGGTCCTTGATGGTGACGGGCACGCCTTCCAGCTTGCGCGCGGTTCCATTGCCATAGGCGGCCTCCGCCCGGCGGGCCTCGGTGCGCGCGGTTTCCGCGGTCAGCAGCACCATGGCGTTCAGCGCCGGCTCCTGCCGTTCGATGTGGCGCAGCACCGCGTCCACCACTCCCACCGGCGAGAGCGACCGGTCCCTATAGCGCTCCACCAGCTCCGATGCCGGCAGGAAGCCGATCTCCGCGTCCGTCATGCCGTCTCCGTGCGTGGGTGCAGCAGTTGCGTGGTTTCGGCATGCGCCTCGATGCCAGCCCAGCCGTAGCGCATCGGCACCATCTCGCAGGCGCTCCACGGCGCGTTCTGGTCGGCATAGTGCGGGCTGCCGGGATGGCCGGAGGCACCGTGGAAGACCACCCAGCGGCAGTTCTCCCAATCGCCGACATCGAACACGTAGCGGGACAGCGCGCCATAGGTCGCAGCCGGGCCGACCGCCGGCAGCAGCCCGGTGGCCAGCACCGTATCGCCGTCGCCGCCGACTGGCCTTGATGGCGGGTTGAGGCCAGGCGCACCCAGCGGATGGACGAAGCGCGGCTGGTGCGCGGCGCCCCAGGAGGCGGACGCCGGGCGTGATGCCACATCGGCCAATGCTGCAGCGAGCACGTCCCCCCAGGTCCAGCCGCCCAGCAGCGTCGTGTCGTCCGCCCGCAGCAGGGCGGGCAGCGTCCACCACAACTGCCCGGCAGGCGACACGCCGGGCGGCACGGTGCCCCAGGGATGGGCGGCGGCGGCGCCAAGCCCGCTCCGCTGCGCCAGGATCAGCGTCATCGCCCGGCGCAGGGCATTATACCGCGCGGCTGCGCCCGACCCGGCCTCCATCCTGCCGTTCCAGGCCAGCACGGTCCGGCGCACCTCGGCGGCGGCCGAGTCACCAGGTTCGTCCAGCGCTGCCAGCGCCGTCTGGAACAGCTCCGCGTTGGGGGACAGCGTGTCAGCGTGCAGCACCGCGGCGTCCGCGACGCGGAAGGGTGGCAGCGCGCCGATCAATGCCGCGATCCGTTCGGCCCGGTAGGGCGGGTGGCAATCGGTGCAAAGATAATCGCCTCCGGCGTCGGCGACCACGCGGTTGTTTGCGGTGACGATGATGCCGCTCCCGGGGTCAATCACCTGCGGCATGTCGTCGTGCGCGACGTAGCCCTGCCATTCGCCCGCGCCTGTCCAGCCCGGCACGGGGAGCCAGCCGTTGTCCCTCGGGCGCCGCGGCACCCTGGCGCGCACCAGGTGGCCGATGTGCCCGTCAACGTCGCCCGCAACCAGGTTGTGGTCTATCAGCCCCCATCCGCGCGTCGCCTCGAACAACCCGGCGACGCCATCCGCACGCAGCATCCGCGGCAGGCAGTCGAAGGAAAGGTCGGTGTCGGCGAACTGGACGGAGCGCAGGGCCAGCGCCGCCCCGCGGCTGGGATCGCCGGCGATCACCGGGCCGTGCCGGGTTTCGATCACGGTTGCGGTCCGGTCGGCTTCGCCGCGCACCCGCACCATTTCCGTCCGGGTGCGGACCGGCTCCCACCCGTCGCCGGACTGTACCGCCGTGCCCGCCTCGTTGAAGCGTTCCAGGAACAGGTCGTGGATGTCCATGAAGGCGTGGGTGACGCAATACGCGACCCGGCCGTTATGCGCGAAATGAGGAAAACCCGGCACGCCAGGCACCGTCAGCCCGATCGCGTCGAAGGCGTCGCAGGCCAGGTGATGCTGCGCATACATGCCGGGGATCTCGAACACCCGGTGCGGGTCGCCGGCCAGGATCGGCCGGCCCGTTGCGGTCCGGCCCGGGCCAACCGCCCAGTTGTTGCTGCCTCCCCCTGTCTCGTCCTGTCCCATGGACTGCAGGAGCGCCTCGATGGCCGGGCGCAGGGCAGCCAAATCCGCATCCCACCGCGCCCCGGTCGCGCCCTGCGGGATGCACAGCGTGTCGCGGCCGTTATCGTCGTAGCGCAGCTTGGCCGCATTGGCTGCCCCCACCACGGGCAGGGCCAGGGCACGCCACAGCTTGAACCACACGGACCCCATCAGCAGGCCGAGCCGGCGCATCACGGCGATGCCGTGCCACGGTGCCCAGGCCTCCGGCTCCGCCTGCAGCAGAGCGTATTCAATGGGCAGCGGTGCGCCGGAGCCAATGAATGCGTTCACGCCTGCCGCATAGGCGGCCAGCATGTCCCTGGCCTCGGCGCCCAGCGCGTCATGGTCGCGGCGGCAGGCGCCCTCCATCCCCAGCCGCCGTGCCAGCACGTCCGCCTCGGCTGCCTCCGCGCCCAGCCACTCGGCGGCGCGGCCAAGCGCCCGGCGCCGGGTCAGGTCCATCTGGAACAGCCGGTCCTGCGCGTGCACGACGCCGAGCGCGAAATGGGCATCCTGCACAGCGCTGGCTCGGATGTGCGGGATGCCCCACTCGTCGCGATGCACCGTCACGGTTCCAGACAGGCCGGGCAGCGCCAGTGCGCCGGTCAAGGGCGGCAGCGCGGCTTGCAAGGCGGCCTGGTCGGGATCGAACGGCATATTGAGCATAGTCTCCGCAGTCCCTGTGCAGGCTGTGTGCGGCGGGTCCCGGTTGTCAATGCACCACCTCGCCGTCCGGCCCGTCCCATGCGATGGCGCCAGCAGGCGCTTCATGGGGATGGACAGGGCGGGCGGATAAGGCGTCCCGTGCCAATCTGGCCCGAAGCGGGTCAGCCTCGCAGCCGGCCCGCATAGCATATACCATCGTCGGCATCCCGATGGAGGCGGACGCATGTCACGAGCGGCTGAAACAGCGATGCGGCACAACTCGAACGACACCGCGCTGCGCGCCCGGGCCGCGCGCGTCATCCCCGGCGGGCTGTGGGGCCACTTGGACGCGGCCCGGCTGCCGGACGGCTATCCGCAGTTCTTCACCCGCGCCGACGGCTGCCGCCTGCACGACGCCGATGGCCGCGTGTTCATAGATTTCATGTGCTCGTGGGGTCCGATCGTCCTCGGGCACCACCACCCTGCCGTCGAGGCGGCGGTGCAGGAGCAGGCGGCGCGGGGCGACTGCATGAACGGTCCCGCGCCCATCCTGGTCGAGTTGGCCGAGTTGGTCGTGGACATGGTGCCGCACGCCGACTGGTGCATCTTCGGCAAGAACGGGACCGACGCCACCACCGCCTGCGTGACCATCGCCCGTGCGGCCACCGGCCGGCGCAAGGTGCTGGTTGCCCGTGGCGCGTATCACGGGGCGGTGCCGTGGTGCTCTCCCAGCGTTGCCGGGGTCACGGCGGAAGACCGGGCGCACCTCGTGCCCTTCGACTACAACGACACCCCAAGCCTTGAACGGGCGGTCGAGGAGGCCGGCGCCGACCTTGCCGCGGTCGTCGTGTCCGCCTTCCGCCACGACATGGGACGTCGGCAGGAGCTGCCCCAGCCGGACTGGGCCGCGCGCGTCCGGGCGCTGTGCGACGAGACCGGGGCGGCGCTGGTGCTTGATGACGTGCGGGCCGGGTTCCGCCTGCATCTCGGCGGCTCGTGGGAACCGCTGGGCATCCGCCCTGACCTGGCCGCATGGAGCAAGGCCATCGCCAACGGCCACGCCCTGGCTGCCGTCACCGGGCGAGAGCGTTTCCGTGAGGCGGCGACGCAGGTGTATGCCACTGGCTCGTTCTGGTGCGGAGCCGTCCCGATGGCCGCGGCCGTCGCCACCCTGCACGAGCTGCGCCGTGTCGACGGGCCGGCGCAGATGCTGGCAATGGGGCAGCATCTGCGGGACGGCCTCGCTGAGCGGGCGCGGCATCACGGCCTCAGCATTGACCAAAGCGGCCCGGCACAAATGCCGACACTGCTGTTCGAGGATGACCAAGACTGGCGCAAGGGCTTCGCCTTCTGCGCCGAAGCCCTGCGGCACGGTGCGTATTTCCACCCCAAGCACAATATGTTCCTGTCCTGCGCGCACAGCGAGGCTGACATAGGCTTGGCGCTGGATGCCGCCGACATGGGGTTCCGTCACGTCGCGCGCTGACGCCGCAGGATGGCTCGTCCGGGTGCACCGTCAACTTGGCTGCTAGCCGGCTTGCGCAATGGGGGCGAGCTGATCAGGCGGGCGGGATGACGACTGCCTGTCCCAGTTACGCCGGCTACCGTTTCCCGGCTAAAGTCGTCAGCCACGCTGTCTAGCTGCACGTCCTACTCCCGTTCGGCCTGCGCGTGGTGGACGAGTTGCTGGCTGCGCGCGGCATCAGCGTCGGCGATGGAACCATACGCCACTGGGCGCTGAAATCCGGCTAGGGCCCTGTCCGCATTGACCTGATACGTTGCTGATTTTGGCACTCGGTTGAGTGCTGGGATGTGGCGACGACCAAGACGTATCGGGTGACGTTGACAGCGTTGGAGCGCGAAGAGCTTGCGGCGCTGCTGGGGCGCGGCAAGGCGGACGTGCGCAAGCTCAAGCACGCGCAGGTGCTGCTGCATGCCGATAAGGGTAGGGCGGCTGACGGCGCCGGCAGCGGGCCGGGCTGGTGCTACACCCGGATTGCCGAGGCTGGGCTGGCGACGGTGCAGCGGGTGCGGCAGCGCTTCGTCGAGGACGGGTTTGCCGCGGCGTTGCGCACCTACCGCACCGGCGGGCGGGTGTATGAGCGCAAGCTGGACGGCGCGCAGGAGGCACACCTAGTCTCCTGGCTTGCGGCACCCCGCCGGAGGGACGGGCGCGCTGGATGCTGCGGCTGCTGGCCAGCCGGATGGTCGAGTTGCAGCACGCCGGTGCGGTGTCGCACGAGACCGTGCGGCGGGTGCTTAAACGACTGACAGAGCACTAGTACACCTCGCCGGAAGAAGTGGCCCCATTTCGACGGCGCTCACGCGGC
>CAXTDP010000077.1:0-13211 GCA_964242295.1 uncultured Acetobacteraceae bacterium
GTGAGGGAAGCCACCAGCGCCAACCCCGCCCCCGGCAGCGCCGACCGGCACCCCATCCCAAGGCCCGGTCCCGACGGCCTCCCTCACCCCAACCCTCTCCCTCCGGGAAAGGAAGAAGAAACCTCTCCATCCCACCCGCAAGCCCGCAGCGCCGCCCGCATATGCTCAGGCGGCGGCGCCACCGCCTGCACCGGCGGGTCGAGCGGCAACTGAACCGCCCGAGCCAGCAAATGCAGCCGCCCCGCCCCACCCGCGCCCGCCCCGCCATAGACCGGGTCCCCCAGGATCGGGCAGCCCAGCACGGCGCAATGCACCCGCACCTGGTGCGTGCGCCCGGTCTGCGGCAGCAGCTCCAGCCAGGCTATACCGCCCCCCGCCCCAAGCACCCGCCAAGCCGTGCGGGCAGCCTGCCCGCCAGCATCAACCACCATGCGCCACCCCGCAGGAGCCGTGCGCTTCAGCAGCGGAGCCTCCACAATTCCCGCATCCTCCGCCGGACGCCCCTGCACCACGGCCCAGTACGTCTTCCGCACCCGTCCCTCGGCGAACGCCGCCTGCGCCGCATGCAGCGCCGCCCGGCGCAGCGCCACCACCAGGCACCCCGCCGTGTCCGCATCCAGCCGGTGCGCCAGCCAAGGCCCGTCCCGGCGGCGCGACAACTGCGGAAATACGTCCTCGATGCTCGCCCCACCCCGCGACCCCGCATGCACGGGCACCCCGGCGGGCTTGTCCAGCACCACAAATCGAGAATCCTGGAACAGGATGGGGGGCAACTGCATCGGCCGCCCCAGGTTGACAGCCGCACGCCGCGGGCGGAAGCACCCGGGATGCCAGATGACCGGATTTGCGGCCTGAACGCCGTCAGCGCCCTGTTTGCCCGGCGCCCGGACGACGTGGTGCGCCTGTTCTACGACGAGGAGCACAAAACCGCCGCCGGTCCGCTCTGCGCCGAGATGGCGCGTATGCGCCGCCCCTACCGCCTGCTGCCCGACGACGAGCTGCTGCGCGCCGCCGGCACCCCGCACCACGGCGGCCTATGCGCCATCGCCACCGCCCGGCCGATCGGCATGATGGACTTCGTGCGCCCGCCGCGCTTCCCGCTGCTGCTGATCCTGGACGGGGTGGGCAACCCGCACAACCTCGGCGCCATCGCCCGCAGCGCCGCGTTCTTCGGCGTCCGCGCCCTGGTGCTGCACGAAACCCCCCTACAGGCCATGCCGTCCGACGCCGCCTACCGCACCGCCGAGGGCGGCCTGGAGCACCTAGAGGTCAGCAAGACCCGCAACCTCCGCAAGGCCCTGCTGGCGCTGGACCCGTACTATCGCACCGTAGCCGCGACGCTCACCCCCGATGCCGTGCCGCTGTCCAGCCTGCCGCGCGACCGCCCGGTGGCGCTGGTGCTGGGCAACGAGGAGCGCGGCGTCGGCTACGAAGCCATGGAAACCTGCCGCCGCCGCATCCGCATCGCCGGGTCAGGGGCGGTGCAGAGCCTGAACGTGGCGCAGTCCGCGGCGGTGCTGCTGCATGCGCTGACGAGCCAGGTGGCCTGACCGGGCCAGGGCGCCGGCCGTGACGCACCTTGGGCACTGCTGCGTGCCGGCCCCCGCCTATACATGCAGGCGCATCGTCCTGCCGGCCGGCGGAGGACGCTTTTGCCGTCCGCCCGGCAGGCATATACGGGACGCCGGACCTGCCCGGGTCCCTCCACGGCTGTAGCCCCCAACCCTCTTCCGGCTCTGAACAAGGACCACCCATGCGCATCCACGTCCAAACCCAGTCCACCTCCGGCACCTTCCCCTTCACGCGGGAACAGTGGGACGCGGCCTGCGCCCGCGCGCCGGACGTGTCGGCCGGGCACGAGGTGACGTTCGGCGACACCCCCGAAGCCTTCTCCCAGGCCATGCAAACCGCGGAGGCGCTGATCTCGCACAAGAACCTGGTCAAGGCGCTATTCCCGGCGCCTGCGCCCCGGCTGCGGCTGATCTTCTGCTCCAGTGCCGGGCTGGACGGGCTGGAGCCGTTCGATTGGCTGCCGGAGGGTGCCGCGCTGCTGAACAACGCCGGCGCCCACAGCGTCAGGGCCGGCGAGTACGGCATCATGGCGCTGCTGATGCTGGCCGGCGGGATGCCCGGCTTCGCAGGGGCGCAGCGGGAGGGACGCTGGGCGCCGTTCCACGCCTCGGTGCTGGCGGGGCGGACGGTGGCTGTGGTCGGGCTGGGGTCGCTGGGCGGCGCGATCGCCGGGCAGGCCGCACGCTTCGGCATGCAGGTGGTGGGCGTGCGCACCCGGGCGGAGCCGCACCCGGACTGCGCCCGAGTGGTGGCGGTGTCCGACTTGGACGAGGTGCTGCCCGGCGCCGAGTTCGTCGTGCTGGCCACCCCGCTCACCGAGCAAACCCGCAACCTGCTGGACCGCCGCCGCATTGGGCTGCTGCCGGCGGGCGCGGGCGTCGTGAACATCGGCCGCGGCGCGCTGCTGGACCAGGACGCGCTGTGCGACGCGCTGGACGCGGGCGCGCTGGGCGGCGCGATCCTCGACGTGTTCGTGCCGGAGCCGGTGCCGCCGGGCCACCGGCTATGGGCGACACCGAACCTGGTGATTACGCCGCACGTGTCGGCGGACGACCCGCAAACCTACAACCCGAACAGCTTGGACATCTTCTTCCAGAACCTGCGGGCGCTGCGGGACGGGGCGCCGCTGCCGAACCGGTTCGACATCGCGCGGGGCTACTGAAGCGGCCAGGCCCGGCCTAGCCCCACAGCAGCGCCTGCCCGGCAGCCCCGATGCGGACCCCGATCATGCCCTGAGCATTGATCCAGGCCGGATACCGCCATGACAAGCTTCTAGCGCGAGCCGGTCAGCTACTCCCTCGTCTGCCCACGAACCAAGTCCTCGCAGCCCAACTGCCTGCTCTCGCCCTCACCACCCCGGAACATCAAGGGCCACGCTTGATGGCATACTTCTCCAGTTGCGCCTCGATACGGTCCGTAGCTGCTTGCAGCGACCACTTCTCCCTGACCCCAGTCTGCCCAGACATGCCGAGGCGGCGGGCCAAGGCGGGATTGCCATGCAATCGGCTGACTGCCGACGCGATCGAGGCAGGGTCGGGGTCCACCTGCAACCCGGACACGTTGTCAACGATGGTCTCCCGCACGCCGCCTTCGGCCACGGCCACGACGGGAACGCCGCAAGCACTGGCTTCAAGCGGGGCAAGGCCGAACGGCTCCAGGTTCGGCGCATAGACCATGGCGCTGGCGCGGTTCAGGACATCAACCAGCCGGTCGTCCGTGACGTTGACCAACGGGGTGAAGTCAACCTGCAGCGACGCAGCCAGGGCAATCATCTCGGCCAGGTAGTCCTGATTGGCCGTATTGCCGACCCAAACTAGGCGGGGGCGGGGGGCAGGCACTTGGGCGACGGCTGCGAGCACAAGGCCGACGTTCTTCGACGGCGTGATCGAACCCAGGCTCACGATGTAATCCTCGCGCGGCAGATGCCGATCCGTGAACAGGTCCGAGTTGACGCCGAGGTAACAAACATCAGAGGGCAGGCCGTAGGCCCTAAGCACGCTTTCCCGGCTGAAATACGAGTTCACCAGGATGCGCGTGAAGCATTCGGCGTTGTCGGCCTCCTCGCGGGCCTGGAGCCGGAAGCTCCGCGTGTCCCGCCAGTCAATCAGGGCGGAACGCAGATTGGATGCCGAGAAGGGCGAACCATGCCGAGTTGGCAGTGCAACCCACTTCAACCTCGGGGCTGCCTCGTAAAGATACCGGCACGGCTCCTGAAGATACAACACGCTCGGCACGGACTTGACATATCGCCCGATCGAGGTCGTTCCAAAGAAATAGCAGCTATTGGCGAACAGGACATCGAAGCCGCCGCCGTCTATTTCTTCTGCACATAGCCTGCAGTGCGCATCCATAGCATCCAGCCTGCGCCGCGCGGACGGTATTGTTCGGGACAAGTCCGTGAAGTGTGGCGTGACAGGCCAATCCAGGGGTAGGATATGCTCGACCGCCATGCCGCCCAGCGGCAAGTACTTCGGATCAGCCGTCGGAGGGCACCAGACCTCGACCGTGTGTCCCCGCCCGGTCAAGCCTCGTATGTGGTCGAACAATGCGCGCTTGCCGCCGCCGCTCGGAAGATTGTGCCATACGGCGATTTTCATGACTCAACCTCGTTGTCGATGATCGTCTTGAACGAGCGGAGTCACGCCGGATGTTCCAGTTTTGGGCGTTCCAGCTTTTTCAGCAGGAATTGGGCATCAATGAACATCGGTGCGCAGATGAATATCAAATAGGAAATGACAGTCCCTGCAATGACCCCGGTTGCGCCCCATGTTTGAACCAGCAGCACCGACAAGGTGATGTTGCTGACCGTCGCGATGCCGGAGTAGATCGTCTGCGCCCGCAAATGGGCCGCCGCGGCGAACAGGCAGGCAATCGGGTTGGTATATGCGTTCACGACGGCCCACACAGCCATCCAATACACCAATGTCTTGTCCGGAATTACGGCGGCTCCAGCCCACCACGCGATGAATGCCTGTGCGACAAACGTGAGCGCAACGGCCATCACCGCCGTGGATGCCGTGCTGAACGCCAGGTTCAAGCGATACGTGCGCCGCACCCAGGGAATGTCCTTTCGCGCGATTGCCTCGGCGTAGGCCGACCACAGGTATGAGAAAAGCATGCTTTGGATCAGCGAAGTGTAGCCGAACAAGTTATAGGTCAAGCTATAGGAAGGCACCTTGTCCGCACCAAGGAAATGGCTGATGACAAAGTTGTCGGTCTGGAACATCACCAGGGCCATGATCTGGATCAGGAAGAACATGCTCCCGACATGGCCGAGGGCCTTGACCGAGGACCGCTTCACAAAGGCGATCCTAGGCGACAAATAAGGCCTGTGGCGTAAGAACAGCCATAAGCCGTTTGCCACCCGCATGAGCAGGCCGGTGCCGAACAGCGCGATCACCAGCCAAATCAGGCCGCCCTGGGTTTGCGTCACCAGTAGCAAAACTCCGAGGCTGAGGATGTTTCCACAGGCTCCCCAGTAGTTTGCAATGCGTCCCTCCTGATGGGCGACATAAACCTTATCAACCACCGATAGCGGAAATTGCAGCAAGGAGATCGCAATGGCCGCCGCCATCGCCGGGCCGACTTCGGCGCGGGCCAAGTCGGTCTTGGCCCCGAACACGGCGCTCCAGTCGATCCACGGCCATGCTAGGGCTATGACAATCCCAGTGACGCCGGCAACTCCCGAGAGCACGACGAGGGCCGTGCTGACGTGGTCGCGAACCAGGTCCGGGCGATCCTGGCCGACAGCGCTGGTAACCGCGGTGTTGAGCCCAAGTCCGATGCCGAAATCAGTCAGGCTGAGCCAGGCGAGCAGCGTTCCTATGGTGACCCATATCCCATAGCGCTCAGGTCCGAGGTAGCCGATGGTCAGTGGCACCGACAGGAAGCTGACGAAGACACCGATCACCTTGTTGCCAAGGCTCGTGACCAGCCCTTGAGCGAGTCCGATAAGCCGGCGGCGGCGGTGGTCAGTGCTATCGTTACGAAGAAATATCAGCCTGAAGGTCTCGCCGACCGTCATCACGCGATCACTCTCCCGCCCCGGAGTGCGGGCGCCTCCCTTTAGCTGTTCAGCCAAGGGCGGTCCAGGCCTCGCCAATCCGCAGCCGCCATGGCCACCTACAATGGTGCCGCCCATCTTGAGCAGCAGTTGGAAAGCCTGGCCAATCAACTCCTGCTCCCGGGTGAGATGGTGGTCACCGATGACGGATCAAGCGATGGCACCATCGCCCTGGTCGAGGATTTCGCCCGCCGCCCCCCGTTTCCCGTGCGGGTCGTCAGGAACGAGGTCCGCCTGGGCTACCGCGGCAACTTCGTCAAGAGTTCGGCGATCTGTGGCCAAACTCCGTGGACACCATCGAGCCGCATAACCCCATGGCGCACGACATGTGGGTTTATGTCCTCGCATCGGTTTTCGGGCATATCGCCTACATGGACGTGGACCTGGTTGACTACCGCCAGCACGGCCAGAACACGGTCGGCTTCCAGTGGGGCCGTGAAGGCAGGTGGAAACGCCTGCAATCCAAGACGGCCATCGGCGCCGACGAGTATAGGCGGCTCGCGAAGGTGTCGCGAAGCCGGCAGCAAATCCTGGAGCAAGCCAGCGCGAGGTTGGATGGCGCCTGGCTCGAACGAGCGCACGCCTCCGCGGCGCTATACAGCCGGTATGCGGCAATGTTCGAGGATCGAACGAAGATATATTCCGACGGGAACGTGGGAACCCGGCTCAAGGCGTTGCAGCGGCTTGTGCGCGGCGGCGCCTATGGATCGAACAACACCTGGGGCTTCTCATACGGCTCCTGTTGAAGGACTCCGTGATGACGATGAGCTACAACGCCCTGTCCGGCCCGAAAATTCAGGAGCGCAGTTGACGCGGTGCCAACGGCACCCTGTTTCCAAGGCCGCCACCCTGTTCAAGCCGGCCACGCTCCCCGGTTCGCCAAAGCAGATTGCAGTCGAGTCCGAACGCGCAGCGGCTGCAACCGCAAGTCTCCGCCCTCAAATGCAAACCCAGATCGGCTCTCGTAAGCCTTGGACCTAAACCACCCTAGCCCGGCAGCAGATGGCGTGCCCGCATGGTCCTGATCGCCTTCTGGCTAAACGACCGCACCAGCGTCGAGACATAGGCGTCCGCAGGCAGGCGCCGCAGCTTGCGGTGGAACAGGCTGTTGACGTTCATGTAGCCTATCAGCCCTACCTTGTACTTCAGCAGGCTGCCGATGTAGCGTTCCTGATCGAGGACGGGGTGCACCACCGGGCTGTCCGCCAGGACCGGAAGGTCGCCCTCCACGAACGGCGGCCAGGTGTCATAGGAGTCAGTGCCGATATAATGCGACAGCTCGACGCTCTTGAAGCCGCCGCGCCCCATTTCGGTGGCGATGAAGCCCTCGCAGAACGGCCAGTTCCGGATCGTGCCATCCCGCAGTTCCCCAGCCATCTGCAGCCTGCGCGCCGCCAGGGTCTGCAACGCCCGGCGCGAGAACAGCGACAGGCAAATCAGCTTATACTGGACGTCCGCCGGGTCGTAGATGCCTTCGCAGGTGAACAGCCAGGCCCACTCGTGCACCGGCTCCCCTTTGGTCAGCCCGACGAAGTCCGCCTCCTCGGCGGCCGCGCGGCTGACCATGTCGTCAACGTCGGTGTTCAGCCAAACGTCGTATTCAAGCTGCAAGTAGTAGTCGTAGTATCCATACTGCGACAAAAAGTAATAAAGCGGGTAGTCCCCGTTGAACCACAGCAGGTTGCCCGTGCCCGCCCGCGGCAAGCCCATGTCGAGCACGTCCTGCTCCGTCAGCCGCACCACCCGGTCATGCTTGATGCCCTCGACGCGGCCGTTGGTCTCGTCCACCAGGACGAAAACATGGCCCGTGCCGACGCGCGACAGCAGGCGGTCCAACTGGCGCTGGGCGAAGTCGTCCCAGAAGTGCGTCCTGAAGATCACGGCATAGTGCGGCGCCCTCGCACCCTCTGCTCGTCCAACCATCGTCACACCCCGCCGCTGCCCGGCACCCTTCATACCATCTCGTAACAGAAATCTTGTGCAGTGCGAACTGACAAGTGGGCGAGGCTGCGAGTTGGCATGGCGAACCCGGCCGCCGGACCATTTAACGCTGCCCCGGATGGCGTGACCTGCTATGTCCCACCCTCGCCCGAACGACCTGCAAGCCGAGAGCCGAACCATGACCGTGACCACCCCCACCTTCGCAACCTTCTGGGCCGGCCGCACGGTCTCGCCATTCGAGGCCGCCTGCATCACCTCGTTCCTGGCGCACGGCTACGAATACACGGTTTACAGCTACGACACGATGGACAACCTGCCGGAAGGCGTCCAACTGCGCGACGCCCGCGAGATCACCGACGAGCCGAACGTCCGGCGCTTCCTCATCAAGGGCCGCCCCAACCTCAGCCACTTCTCCGACCTGTTCCGCTATGAGCTGTTCAAGCGGACCGACCACATCTGGGTTGACACCGACATGCTGCTGCTGCGCCCGCTCGACCTGCCATCCTACGGCGAGCTGATCGCCAAGGAGGACGCCAGCATGGTGTGCGGCGCCATCATGCGGCTGGACCGCCACCATCCCAACCTCGGCGCACTGGTCGCCCGCACCGAGGCCCTGCGCGACCAGGACCTGGTCTGGGGCGCCACCGGCCCGCGCCTGCTGACCGCCGTGCTCGACCGGCAGACCATCATGCAGAAGGCATACGACCCCAAATACTTCTTCCCCGTGCACTACAACGAATCGTGGAAGCTGTTCCTGCCGGAGTATCGCGACGAGTGCGTCGAACTCTGCAAGTCCGCCTACACGACCCATCTTTGGAACGACCGGGTCATGAAGATCGGCGTCTGGAAGCGGTTCTGCCCGCCGGCCGGGTCGTTCCTGGAAACCCAGTTCCGGGCCGACGGCACCCTGCGCTTCTTCGACGACGTTTATCCCGAGGCAGTGATGCAGAGCATGATCGAGAACTGGCGCATCCGCTGCGAAGGCGGCGCAACCGGCCTGGGCCAGTGGATGCGCCAGGCCGTCCCCAGCGCCCAACTCACATTCCGCCGCCGCTTCAACCTGGCGACGTGACCGGGCGCCGCCAAGGCGCCCAGCCTTGCGCCAAGCCCAGCCCTATGCCGCGGTCAGCAGCGGCGTCAGCTCGCGGTCGAACGCCTTCAACGCCGCGCCGATCGCCTGGTGCATGTCGAGGTAGCGATACGTGCCGAGACGCCCGCCGAACACCACGTTCCGTTCCTTGGCAGCCAGTGCGGCATACCGGTCATACGTCGCCTTGTCGTTCGGCGTGTTGACCGGGTAGTACGGCTCGTCCTGCTGGGTGGCGAACCGCGAGAACTCCTTCATCACCAGCGTGCGTCCCTTCAGGTTGGTCCGCTCGGGATGTAGGTGCTTGAACTCGTGGATGCGGGTGAACGGGGTGTCCAGCCCGGGATAGTTCACCACGGAGGCACCCTGGTAGTCGTCCACGTCGTGCCGCTCGATCTCGAAGTCCAACGTGCGCCATGACAAGGGACCGTAGCAATAATCGAAGTATCGGTCCACCGCGCCAGTATAAATGACGATCGCATCCGGCCGCAGTTGGTCCCGCACCTCGAAGAAGTCGCAGCCCGTCACCGTCTTGATCTTGTCGTTGGCGAACATGCGATCAAAGATCGCGTGGTAGCCGTCAACCGGCAGGCCCTCGTAGATGTCGTTGAAGTAGAAATCGTTGAAGTTGAAGCGCACCGGAAGCCGGCTGATCACCTCGGCCGGCAGCAGCTTCGGGTCAGTTTCCCACTGCTTGGCGGTGTAGCCCTGGATAAAGGCCTCATACAGCTCCCGCCCGATCAGGGAGATGGCCTTCTCCTCGAAGTTCGCCGGATTCGGATAAGGCTCGGCGGCGGCCTTGGCCTTGATGAACGCCCCGGCCTCCTGCGGCTTCAGGTCCACCCCGAAGAAGCTGTTCAGCGTCATCAGGTTGATCGGCATCGTGAACGTGCGGTCGTTGTAGCGGGTGAACACGCGGTGCCGGTAGTTGGTGAACTTCGTGAACTTGTTGATGTAGGACCACACCTCCTCGCTCGACGTGTGGAACAGGTGCGAGCCGTAGCGGTGATACTCGATCCCGGTCTGCGGGTCCGTCTCGGAATACGAGTTGCCGCCGAGGTGCTCACGCTTCTCCAGCACCACCACCGGCTCGTTCAGCACGTTGGCGATCCGTTCCGCCAGCACGGCGCCGAAAAAGCCGCTGCCGACGACGACATGGCGGTAGTCAGACAATCCGATCATCGCAGGGCTTCTCCAAATGTTCCACGTAGGTAGCGTTATTGTGCATGTGCACAATAGAAGATGTGCGGCGGAGCCAGTTAGTCCAGGGGTTTGACCCCATGCAGCAGCTTTGCCTTGAAACTGCCGCCCCCGGTCCGGCGGACGTTATAGACGGTGGTCTTGCCGGGTCCGGCGAGGTGGACCGCGCCAATGGTGCGGTATGGCGCATAAGGCTCGCACAGCGCGTCCTTGGCGTCGTTCCACATCGGCACGCCTCGGTCGCAAATCCAGTTGTAACGCGGTGGCAGGACAGTGGTCTCCACCGTAGGCCGCTTCAGCATGCTTCCATGGACCAGCCGGTTGATGGAGAACTGGTCGTGCGGATTGAACGTCCCGGTGCGGTCCCAGGCGGCCTGGTAGTATTGCACCCACAGGTCCCAGTGCGGGCTGTCCCGGCGCATCGCGAACAGCCCGGCGTTCAGGTGCCGGCGGGACAGCAGCCATCCCCCGTCCAGCGGCCCGTAGCCCAGCATGAAATGCTTGGCGAACCAGGCCAGCAGCCAGGCCTGGAACACGTAGCCGCGCTCCCGCTCGTGGGCGATTGCCAGGCCGGTGTCCAGCGCCCCCTTCTGGTAGCCCTCAATCACCCACCAGCCTTGCAGCCAGACATCGGAGTCGATCCAGATGTAGATGTCGCGCCCGGGAAAGTATTCGCGCAGGAAGGGCCGGGCGACAAAGGCGCGCTCATAGGGCCTGAGGCGGCTGTCCGGCACGCCCAGGTGGCTCGTCGGCTCCGCCAGCAGCACGCCGTGGCCAGTAAGCCAAGCGCGGTCTGCATCGCTCTGCCCGACGTCCAGGCAGCCGATCTCCACGTCCTGCCGCTGTGGGAAGGCTTCCAGGGAGCGGATCAGGCCCTGCAGCGTCGGCATCACCTTGGTGTCACCCGCGGTGACGATGATGGTCCGCAGCCCGCCCTCAGCCATGGGAGCCGGGCGGTGCGGCGCCTGCCCGGTTGCGGCGCGCAGCGCGTGCCAGACGGCCGGCAACCCGGCGGGCAAGCAACGGCCACGTGCCGGGGTGGGCGGCGATGATGGCCAACGCCCGCCTGCGGCTGCCCGTGTCGGCGAGCACGCGCTGGGCATCCAGGTAATGCACCATGACCTGATACTCCCGCTCCCGCTGGCTCAGCAGCGCGCTCAGCTCCGGCCGGTTCTTGCCCTTCAGCTTGTCCTGGAAATGCTGGTTGGTTTTCAGGGCGTTGCGGTAGTCGTAGCGCCAGACCCCGCTGCCGGTGCCGGTCCAGCGGCGGGCGGTTGGGCTGAACGGCAGGGTCCACTCGTATAACGGCTCGTGCACCAGCCAGCCGCGTCCCCCGGCGGCAAAGAACTCCATCAGGTAGTAGAAATCCTCGGCCAGCTTGGCGCCGGGGTGGTAAGCAAGGCCGGTGCGGCGCAGGAAATCCAGGCGCACCATGGGTTTCAGGATTCCGAAGTCGAACGCGGCGCCCGGGTCCGAGTGGGCGATGAAGTCGGCAACCCCCACCATCCTGCCCGCTCCCGGCATCGCGAAGGCGATGCGGACCACCTCGCCGGTCGCGTCGTCCGAGTGCAGCTGGTTGTCGGCGACCATCTCCACGCCCTGCGCCTCGCCCGCTTCCACCAAGGCTGCCAGGCGGCCCGGCAAATAGCGGTCGTCTGCGTCCAGCACCGCCATCCAATCGCCGCGTGCAATGGTGGCGGCGTGGTTCATCGCCCGGGCCTTGCCGGCGTTCTGCGGCAAGGCGACGACGATGACGCGCTCGTCCTCGGCGGCGACGGCCCGGGCGACGGCAAGGCTGCCATCGGTGGAACCGTCGTCAATGACCAGCAGCTCAAATGCCGGGAACGTCTGGTCAAGCACGGAGCGCATGGCGCGCTCAAGCGTCGCCGCGCTGTTATACACCGGCAAGGCAACGGTGACCTTGGGCGCCATGGCATTCATGCGGGCGCCCCCGCTTGGCTCATCGAGCGCAACCAGCCCAACGCCCCTTGAGGGAGCCGCATCGGACCGGCAACGCGCGTCTTGGGCTGGAACATGTCCTGTGAATGGACCCGGCAGCCGCACGGCGCAAGACAGCCGCCAGCAGTCGTCACATTCTGCTGGCCGCCGTTGCAGGATCAACTTCGCCACTTGGCTGCGCAGGCCTGGCTCACATCCTCCGCTTCGGCCCATACGCTCTCCACATGGCCGACCAGCCGCCGCCACTCTCTCCACAACCAATGCCGTTTGAGACAGCCTGAACCGCCTCACGTTGCTCGACCAACTCTGTGAGCCTACAACACGTGTCGTCCAGCTTATGGGTGAGTTCCGAGCATATCCTCGGATTACCTCCTCTGGTTCAGGCATTAGCTCGTCCCCGCGCACTGCATATTTCAAGGAAATGATTCCGTATCGGAACCAAACCTCAGCCGTCTGCCTAGAGGTGAGACCCTATTTCGATATCGCTAAAGGGATTTTCCAGCCCAGAAGTCTATTTAAAACGGCAAGTTTGAATGCCATCTTCTTCGTAAGCTTTTTTACGGGGCGGTGTTTAAGTTGCATTCCGGCGATCAAGTAATACTCTTCCAGGATGTTTGTCTGTAGCAAGGCAGACTCCTGTGGGTAGTAACTGAAATGAGACACGGCGTAATCGCCGACGATTCGCCCCGGACGTCCCATTTTTGCCGGAAGGACGGCAGAGATCCATTCCTCATCGTCAACACCAACGGGACAAAAATTGTCGCCAGCCGCCAAGACATCACTGCCGAAGAAGCCTACACAATTTATCGAAAACCGAGAGAGACTCACGGTTTGGTTCGGGACTCGAAAGTCCTGGACGCTTGACGTTCTAAGCGCACTTATGAACGCGCGATGTAGGCTCTCTGCGAATAGGGGGCTGCGCCATCCGACCCTACAAGCGCCTTGGGCTGTAACGTCAGCTGCAATCTTCATCGAACTGAAATACTTCAGCAGCCAAGTGCAGACAGCGTTGTTGATTATGAGCGGCGACCACCAAAGATAGCGCCCTCGGTCTGCTACGGCCGCCTCGTACATGCCAGCCCCTAGCCCGGCTGGAAGGTAGACAAGGTCGTCATCCATCTTTATATAGAATGTATCAGGCTCATTGCAAAGACTATAGAACAGGTTGATCGAGTTGTTGGTGCCGTCAACCTTAGGGAGGTTTATCACCTTGATCTTCTGGTTTTTACCCGCAAGCTCATGGATGTATTCCCTGTCGGATTGCTGGCGGCAGTTGTCCCATAAATGCCATTCCACTATGGACTCATCCAGGAGCACGTAATGGGCAAGCAACTCAAGATAACCGCGCCGACCAGCCGGCGTGACAGCCACAATTCGATTCACGATCAA
>CAXTDP010000078.1:0-13121 GCA_964242295.1 uncultured Acetobacteraceae bacterium
GTGCAGGCCGGTCGCAAGGCGGGCGGAGATCATGGGCGAGGCCCGGCGCAGCAGCGTGAACTCCGCGATCCGGGCGGCGACCTGTGCCGGGCCAATCAGCGCGCCCGCCGCAACGGCGGCAGCGGACGTGGTGCCCAGGGCTTCCAGGAGGCGCGGCAGGTGTGCCGCAAGGGCGGTGGACACGAACTAGGTTGCCTCGAGCATGCATGCGAGGACGACTATGGTCCATGGCACGCCGGCCGGCACCGGCGGCTCCGATGCTGCGGCCAGCGCTGGCGGTGGCGCCCTCGGCACCAGCAGGCGGTTCAACGGCAGGCCCAGCAGCAGGTGCAGGGCCACCCATGCCAGGCAGGCGCCGCGCCAGCCGAAGGCGCCAATGAACCAGGCACTAGGCGAGGCTCAATGATCCCGTCATCAGATCCGCCATGCGGGTGTGGGAGTCACCTTGCCGTTTTCTTAACGTTGCGTGCTGGCTGCGAACTCGGACGCTCCGCCCCAGTGGTTGTGCCGCGGCCTTTGAACGGCCGGAGGCGGTTGTGAGACCGGGCCTGGCGACCTGCAAACCCTGTGAATACGCCGCCAGTTCTGGCTTTGCCGCTGATCCACGGCACTCTGTGGGGCGGAAAAGCATTGGCGCCTTCTGTACGGAGGCCAGTGCCGCGGCGTGGCGGCGGGCGCTGGCGCTTCTTCGCCCTACGAGACCCCTGAAACTGTTTGGCTGTCGAGGCTTCCAACGGGAACATGGACTTCATGTTCCCGTTGGAAGCACTCCTGCGAGACGGCAGGGACTGCCCGCCTGCCTGGGGTTCGATGCTGCGGCTGGCGCCGGCCTTGGTGCCGCGAAGGCGGCGTAGGGCGGGGCTAGGTCTTCTTGACCGGATTCCCGTCCTCGACATACTCCGACGGGGCGCCGGGCTTGTGGTCGGCGTCCTTGCTGTGGCCGCCTAGGCCGCGGGCGGCGTCGCTGCTGCTGGTCTTGGGGTTCGGGGCGGTGGCGGTGCCGGTCGCCTTGGTATCTGGCGTCTTGTCGGTCATGGCAGTTCCTCCTTGGACCGGGAAGCAACGTGTTTGCGGCGTGAACGGTTGCAAGGCCGCCCGCCCCGGTGGGATGGTGCGGACGCAATGACCGGACATCAAGCATGGCCCCCGCCGCCCGGCAGATCGCCTTCATCAACATAGCCCATGGCTTCTGCCATTACAGCCTGCTGATCCTGCCGACCGCCGTGCTGGCGATGGTGGCGCCCGGCGGTGCGTTCGGGGCGGAGTACGGCCCGGTCGTCAAGCTGGCGACGGGGATGTTCGTTCTGTACGGCTTGCTGTCGCTGCCGCAGGGATGGTTGGCGGAGCGGATCGGGCGCAAGGCACTGATCGCCGTGTTCTTCGGGGGCACCGGGGCGTCGCTGGCGGCGTGCGGGCTGGCCGACACGCCGGGAGCCTTGGCGCTGGGGCTGGCGGCGTCTGGCGCGTTTGCGGCCATCTACCATCCCGTGGGGACGGCCATGCTGGTGGAGGCGGCCGGGGACCGGCCGGGCCGGGCCATCGGGGTGAACGGCGTGTTTGGCAATTTCGGCGTGGCGCTCGCGCCGGTGGTGACGGGGCTGCTGGCGGGGCGGCTGGGCTGGCACGCGGCCTTCGTGGCGCCGGGCGTGGCCTGCATGGCGGCGGGGCTGCTGTGGCTGCGCGTGCCGGCCTATGAGTATGGGGCAAGGCGGGGCATGCGGCCCTTCCCGGTCATCCCGCGCGCCGTGGTGCGCCGGGCCGTCGTGGTGCTGCTGCTGATCGCGGTGGTGTCCGGGCTGGTGTTCAACGCCTTCACGCTGCTGATCCCCAAGCTGCTGCAGGAGCGTCTGGCGGGCGACGCCTCGCTGCTGCCGCTGATCGGCGTGGCGGCGTTCCTGGTGACGCTGTGCGGCGCGCTGGCGCAGTTGACGGTGGGCCGGCTGATTGACCGCACCACGCTGCGCCGGGTGTTCCTGCCGATGGCGCTGGTGCTGGTGCCGGGCCTGCTGGCGCTGTCGTTCCTGCAGGGCTGGGCGGTGCTGCCGGCGGCCGGGATGGTGGCGGCGGCGATCTTCGGCCAGGTCACGGTGAACGAGACCATGACCGCCCGCTACATCGCCCCGGCGCTGCGGGCACGGATGTATTCCGTGCGGTTCTTCGTGGGCTTCCTCGGCAGCGCCGCGGCGGCGCCGGTGGTCGGCATCCTGCACGAACGCACGGGGAGCCTGGCCGCCGTCATGGCGGTGCTGTCCGGCGTGGCATTGGTGACGCTCGGCTGCGCCTGGTTCTTCCCGGACCGTCTGGAGGAGCTGCGGCCGGAGCTGTGGGCGGGGGTGCCGGGCGCCGTCCCGGCGGAGTAGCGCGCGGCGGGCCTGCTGTTGCCGCGGCACCGCCGGGCGACTACATCCGCGCAATGACACGTCGCGCCCTGCTGCTGTCCACCCTGGCCTTGTCCCTGGCCCTGGCCGCTCCGGCGCCGTTCTCCGCAGCCTGGGCGCAGGCCCGTCCCTTCGTGCCGACCGCACAGGACCGGGCCGACCTGCAAAGGATCGAGGCCGCGCTGAACGGCATACGCGCACTGCACTCGCGGTTCCGGCAGACCGCCCCCAACGGCGCCATCAGCGAGGGCCAGGCCTGGCTGGAGCGGCCGGGCCGGATGCGGTTCCAGTATGATCCGCCCAGCCCCTTCCTGCTGGTCGGCGGCCACGGGCTGCTGGTGTTCAACGACAAGCAGCTCAACCAGACCAGCAACATACCGATGGGGTCCACGCCGCTGGGACTGCTGCTGCAGGACAACCTCCGCCTGTCCGGGGATGTCACCGTGACCGGGCTCAACCGCCTGCCGAACCAGTTGCAGGTGACTGTCGTGCGCACAAAGTCGCCGGGCGACGGCTCGCTGACCCTGATCTTCGCCGAGCCGCAACTGGTGTTGCAGCAATGGGTGGTCACCGATGCGCAGCGGCTGGAAACGCGGGTGCGGCTGTATAACATCGAGCTGGGCGGGAACTTCGACCAGAAGCTGTTCCAGTTCATCGACCCACGGTTTTTCCAGAACAACATGGGTGGCAACGGCTGATTTGCCTTTGTCCCGCCACGTCTGCCGCGCAGTATGACCACATGAAGCCGCTGATCGGGATTTCCTGCTGCACCAAGGCATTCGGCCTGTATGGCATGGTGAACCATGCCGCCTCCGACACTTATGTCCGTGCGGTGGATGGGGTGGTGGAAGGCGTGCCGGTGCTGGTGCCCGCCAACGGCGACGCCGCCGACATCGGCACCCTGCTGAGCCGCTTGGACGGCATCATCCTGACTGGCAGCCGCTCCAACGTGCAGCCCGGGCTGTATGGCGGCCCGCCGCACCCGGCCGACGTGCCGGAGGACGCGCTCCGGGACGCCGTGACGATGCGGTTGATACGTGCCGCGGTCGCCGGGGGCGTGCCGGTGCTGGCGATCTGCCGGGGCTTGCAGGAGCTGAACGTGGCGCTGGGCGGCAGCTTGCACCAGCGGCTGCAGGACTTGCCGGGGCGGATGGACCACTCGACCCCGCTGCATCCGAATCCGCGGGTGCGGCAGGGCAAGGCGCACGCGGTCTCGGTCGTGCCTGGCAGTTGGCTGCACCGGGTGGCGGGCGGCGGGTGCATTGCGGTGAACTCGCTGCACAACCAGGGCATCAACGTGCTGGCGCCGGGGCTTGTGGTGGAGGGGACGGCGGCGGACGGCACCATCGAGGCGGTGCGGCTGCCCGGCGCGCGGGCGCTGACGGTGGGGGTGCAGTGGCACCCGGAGTATGATTTCGGCAGTGATGCGGTGTCGCGCGGCATCTTCGCGGCATTCGGGCAGGCCGTGCGGAAGCAGGCGCCCGAGGCGCGGCTGGCGGCGGACTGAGCGGTGCCGGAGGCGCGGCTGGCTGGGGCGGATGACCTTGCCTTCGTTCGGGATGCGACGTTTGCGGCATATTCGCCCTACCTGCCGGTGCTTGGCGCGATGCCGGGGCCGGTGCATGCCGACCATGCGGCGGCCATTGCGCGGGGCCAGGTTTGGCTGGTGCGGGACGGCGGGGTGGACGCCGGGCTGATGGTGCTGGAGGCTGCGGCGGACCACCTGATGATCGAGAGCCTGGTTCTGCTGCCGGCGCATCAAGGGCGGGGGCTGGGCCGCTGGATGCTGGGCTACGCCGAGGACCGGGCGCGGCAGGCCGGGGTGCCGGAGTTGCGGCTTTACGCCAATGTGCTGATGACGCGGAACATCGGCATCTATCGCCGGGCTGGCTTCGTCGAGACCCATCGAAAGGCCGTGCAGCAGGCGGTGAACTTTGTCCGGGCCTACATGACCAAACCTCTCACGTAATCTTGCATGAGGGTTTGGCTTGGCCTGCCGGGCGCCCCGGCTCGTTGCGGACGGGCTTGCTTGCGATGCCTGGCTGCCTTCGACGCCCTCAGTCCGGTCGTTGGCGCAGCGTAGGCATCACCGCGTAATCAACGGCAGAGGGGATCGGCCGCGGCGCCCGGACCCTGCATCGCAGCAGCGGCCGGTTCCATGCCCGGCACCTCTGATGAACTATCCGGGCCAGGTTACGTTACCGCCGTTCGTGAATATCTGGGTTCATGAACACCCGGCATGACTTCATGCCGTTTTCGCCGGGTAATCCTCATGGCCAACGCCACGACATAGGCGCGTCAGAACGTAGTTGGGCTGCACCCTGATCCAGCGGTCGCCCAGTAGGCAAGGAGTTGTGCCATGTCTCCCATCAATGATCTAAACCTGTCGCGGCGCGAGGTCATGGTTGTCGGCGCGGCGACGCTGGCGACAACCGTCGCTATCCCGTCCGGTGCTGCCGGGGCCGCGACGCCTGCTCCTGGCATGTTGGCTTCCGACACGTTGGTGCCCACCATGATGCCGGTGTCGCTCGACGTGAACGGTCAGATGCATCAACTCGTGCTCGACACCCGCACCACCCTGCTCGATGCGTTGCGCGAGCACCTGCAGCTCACCGGCAGCAAGAAGGGTTGCGACCATGGCCAGTGTGGCGCCTGCACGGTGATGGTGGACGGGCACCGGATCAACTCGTGCCTGACCCTCGCGGTGATGCACGGGGGTGACGAGATCTCGACGATCGAGGGGCTTGGCACGCCTGACAAGCTGCATCCGATGCAGGCCGCCTTCGTGAAGCACGACGGCTACCAGTGCGGCTACTGCACGCCGGGGCAGATCTGCTCGGCGATGGGGGTGCTGGCGGAGATCAAGGCCGGGGTGCCCAGCCATGTCACGGTAGACCTCCTGGCGCCGACTCAGGCCACCAACGCCGAGATGCGGGAGCGCATGAGCGGCAACATCTGCCGGTGCGGCGCCTACTCGAACATCCTCGAAGCCATGACCGAAGCCAAGGGAGAGCTGGCATGAGGCCCTTTACCTACGAGCGCGCCTCGACGCCGGCTGCGGCCGCCGCGGCTGCTTCGCGTATCGAGGGGTCACGCTTCATTGCCGGTGGGACCAACCTGCTTGATTTGATGAAGCTGCAGATCGAGACGCCGGTCCACCTGATTGACGTGAACGGGCTGGCGCTCGACAAGATCGAGGCGACGCCGGAGGGCGGCCTTCGTATTGGTGCGCTGGTCCGCAACACTGCGCTGGCGGCCGATGAGCGGGTAAGGCGCGACTATGGCGTGCTGTCCCGCGCCATCGTGGCGGGCGCCTCCGGGCAGTTGCGCAACAAGGCCACCACCGCCGGCAACCTGCTGCAACGCACGCGCTGCCCGTATTTCTACGACACCAACCAGCCCTGCAACAAGCGGCAGCCCGGCAGCGGCTGTGCCGCCATCCCCGGCATCAGCCGCCAACTTGCGGTGATCGGCGGTAGCGAGGCGTGCATTGCGACCTACCCCGGCGACATGGCCGTGGCGATGCGCGTGCTGGATGCCGTGGTCGAGACCGTGAAGCCCGATGGCAGCACGCGGCAGATCGCTATCGCCGACTTCTACCGCCTGCCGGGCAATACGCCGCAGGTGGAGACGGTGCTGGAGCCTGGCGAGCTGATCACTGCCGCCGTGCTGCCGGCCCCGGTGGGCGGCAAGCAGTTCTACCGCAAGGTGCGCGACCGGGCGTCGTATGCCTATGCACTGGTCTCCATTGCGGCGGTCGTGCAGGCCGATGGCACCGGACACGTGGCCGTGGGCGGCGTGGCCCCCAGGCCGTGGCGCGTCGAGGCGGCGGAAGCCGAGATGCCGCGCGGCGCCAAGGCCGTGGCCGCCCGGCTGATGGATGGCGCCCAGCCCACCAACGACAACGCATTCAAGGTGCCGCTGGTCGGGCGCACGCTCGCCGCCGTCATCGCCGAAGCGAAGGCTTGAACCATGAAGTTCGACACTCCCGCCACCACCAATCCCATTGACCAACTGAAGGTCGTCGGCAAGCCGCTTGACCGGATAGATGGAAAGTTCAAGACCACGGGCACCGCGGCCTATGCCTATGAGCGGCACGACGTCGCGCCGAACCAGGCATATGGCTTCATCGTAGGCTCGGCCATCGCCAAGGGCCGCATCAACGCCATCCGTGTGGACGACGCGAAGGCGGCGGCTGGCGTGATCGCCGTGGTCACCACGCTGAACGTGCCCAAGCTCGGCCTTGGGAAGATGAACACGGCATCCCTGTTCGGCGGGCCGGATATCCAGCACTACCATCAGGCCATCGCCATCGTGGTGGCGGAGACGTTCGAGCAGGCGCGCGCCGCCGCCATGCTGATCCAGGTTGATTACACGCGGACGCCGGGCAAGTTCGACCTTGCCAAGGAGGCCGTGAACGCCAAGCCGACCGGCGCCAGCAGCGGCGAGGGCAGCGGCGCCGGGCCGGTGGACGAGGTGGGCAACTTCGATGCTGCGTTTGCCGCGGCTCCGGTACGGCTTGATGCGACCTATACGACGCCGGACGAGACCCATGCGATGATGGAGCCGTTTGCCACCATCGCGTCCTGGCAGGGCGACCATCTGACGGTCTGGACGTCGAACCAGATGATCGCCTGGAACAAGAGGGATCTTGCAAAGACGCTCGATATCCCCGAGGCGAACGTGCGGGTGGACTCGCCCTATATCGGCGGCGGGTTTGGCGGCAAGCTGTTCCTGCGCGCCGATGCGGCGCTTGCGGCCCTGGGTGCCCGCGCGGCGCGGCGCCCGGTGAAGGTGGCGCTGACCCGGCCGATGATGGCCAACAACGCGACCCATCGCCCGGCGACCATCCAGCGCATCCGCATCGGCGCCGCGAAGGACGGCAAGATCACGGCGATCGGGCATGAGAGCACGTCGGGCAACCTGCCTGGCGGCAGGCCGGAAACGGCGGTGTCGCAGACCAAGCTGATGTATGCCGGGGCCAACCGGCTGACGGCGATGAAGCTGGCTGAACTGGACCTGCCGGAAGGTAACGCCATGCGCGCGCCAGGCGAGGCGCCGGGCCTGATGGCGCTCGAGGTGGCGATGGACGAGATGGCGGAAAAGCTCGGGATGGACCCGGTCGAGTTCCGCGCCGTCAACGACACCCAGGTTGATCCGGAGAAGCCGTATCGGCCGTTCTCGCAGCGGCAACTGGTCCAGTGCATGCGACAGGGTGCCGAGCGGTTCGGATGGGCCAAGCGCAATGCCAAGCCAGGCTCGGTAGCCGAGGGGCAGTGGCTGGTGGGCATGGGCATGGCAGCCGGCTTCCGCAACAACCAACTGACCAAGTCGGGTGCACGGGTGCGGCTTGACGGCCAGGGCATCGTGACCGTCGAGACGGACATGACCGACATCGGCACCGGCACCTACACCATCATCGCCCAGACAGCGGCGGAGATGATGGGCGTCGGGATTGATAAGGTCGTGGTCAAGCTGGGAGACTCCGACTTCCCGGCCTCGGCCGGCTCGGGCGGGCAGTGGGGTGCGAACAATTCCACTGCCGGGGTTTATGCGGCCTGCACCAAGCTTCGGGAGGCGGTGGCGCAGAAGAACGGCTTCAACTCCGCCGATGTCGTGTTCGCGGACGGCGAGGTGCGCTCGGGCAACCGGGTCGCCAAGCTGGGCGATGCAGCCCGGGATGGCGAGATGGTGGCAGAGGACGCGATCGAGTATGGCGACCTATCGAAGACGTATCAGCAGTCCACCTTTGCCGGGCATTTTGTCGAGGTGGCCGTGAACCGCTTCACCGGCGAGACCCGGGTGCGCCGCATGTTGGCGGTGTGTGCGGCCGGGCGCATCCTGAACCCCAAGTCGGCGCGCAGCCAGGTGATTGGCGCGATGACCATGGGTGTCGGCGGCGCGCTGATGGAGGAGCTGGCCGTGGACACGCAGCTTGGCTTCTTCGTCAACCACGACCTGGCGGGCTACGAGGTGCCGGTGCATGCCGACATCCCGCACATGGATGTGGTGTTCCTCGACGAGGTGGACCCGATTTCCTCGCCGATGAAGGCCAAGGGCGTGGGCGAGCTGGGGCTGTGCGGCGTCGGCGCGGCGGTGGCCAACGCGATCTACAACGCAACCGGGGTTCGGGTGCGCGACTACCCGGTCACCTTGGACAAGCTGATCGCCGAGCTGCCCGAGGTTGCCTAGCCCCGCCGGGCCGGTGGCGCTTCAGGGGGTTCCTGGGGCGCTGCCGGCCAGCAGATGCTTTCCTAACGGGGACGAAGGTTACTCCAGGTTCCGGGCCAGGTGGTTATGGAGCATGGCGCGTAGCTCTTGCAGGCAGGCAGCCCGCAACGGTGCCGGTTCACCACCCAGCGTCATGACGGAACGCATCAGCGACGGCATCAGCAAGGCAAGCCGCTCGGCTTGGTCTTTCGGCAGGGCCGGGATGGCAAGCCCGAACAGGGCCGCGACCTGATTACGCCGTTGGGTGCGGACTGCCTGGCGCCAGGCCTCGTCACCCGCGAGGTCTATCAGGACGGTATAGACGGGATGCTGCTGCAAGAACGCTGACAGCTCCAGAAACAGGGCGTCGGCGATTGATGCGGCAGTGGAGCCGCTGACCCGCAGTTGCAGGGCGTCCAGGCGGGCCGACAAGGTTTCCGCCAGGTCGGCCAGCATCGCCTGCGCCAGGGCCGGCTTGGTGGGGAAGAACAGGTAGAGCGAGCCGATGGAGGCGCCGGCACGGGCGGCGATCTCCGTCATCGTGGTGGCATCGTATCCGCGCTCCACGAACAGGGCGGCGGCGGCGCCTAGGAGCGCGGCCACACGGTCGCGGCCGCGCTGCCGTTGCGGCGCGCGTGACGCGGTGGACGGGCTTATGAGAGGTGGGCCGCTTGCGATTCGTGAGGACATCCTCGTATATCCGTTATTAGAGCTTATCCTCAGGTATAGCCTGGGATGGCCCGGTCTGCACCAAGGATGCCGAATGTCATACGCACGGCCCGAACGGGATGACGGCTACAAGTGGGTGGCGCTGAGCAACACCACGCTTGGCATGCTGGCGGCGGCGATCAACAGCTCGATCCTGCTGATCAGCTTGCCGGCGGTGTTCCGGGGCATCGGGCTGAAGGCGCTGGACCCCGGCAACGTCAACTACCTGCTCTGGGCCATCATCGGCTACATGATCGCGACGGCGGTGCTGGTGGTGGCATTCGGCCGGTTAGGCGACCAGTTCGGCCGGGCGCGGATGTATAACCTGGGGTTTGCGATTTTTACCGCGGCGTCGGTGGCGCTCAGTCTGCTGCCGGGCCAGGGGGATTTCGCGGCGGTTTACCTGATTTCGGTGCGGATGGTGCAGGGCATCGGCGGCGCGCTGCTGATGGCGAACTCCACCGCCATCCTGACCGATGCGTTTCCGGCGCATCAGCGTGGCCTGGCCCTGGGCATCAACGTGGTGGCGGCGATCGGCGGGCAGTTCATCGGCTTGCTGATCGGCGGCCTGCTGGCTGATACCAACTGGCGGCTGGTGTTCTGGATCAATGTGCCGTTCGGGCTGCTGGGCACGATCTGGGCCTACTGGAAGCTGCGCGATTCGCCGAGCCGGGTGACGCACAAGATAGATTGGGCCGGCAACGTCACCTTTGCGCTGGGTCTGGTGCTGATCCTGTCGGCGATCACCTATGGCATCCAGCCTTATGGCGACCAGGTGATGGCCTGGACCAGCCCCTTCGTGCTGAGCTTATTCGTGCTGGGGCTGCTGTCGCTTGTCGCTTTCGTCATGGTGGAGCGGCGGGCAGCCCGGCCGATGCTGGATTTCCAACTGTTCCGCATCGCGCCGTTCGCCTGCGGCAACATCGC
The DNA here is from genome assembly GCA_964242295.1 of uncultured Acetobacteraceae bacterium. Lineage (GTDB taxonomy): Bacteria > Pseudomonadota > Alphaproteobacteria > Acetobacterales > Acetobacteraceae > DASWOJ01. Next base: position 10,224 of record CAXTDP010000078.1, read on the forward strand.
CAACATGTCGTCTGCGGTCGCCCGGGGCGGGCTGCAGTTCATGCTGATCATCTGGCTGCAGGGCATCTGGTTGCCGCTGCATGGCTATTCGTTCGAGGAGACGCCGCTTTGGTCGGCGATCTTCATGCTGCCGCTGACGGCGGGGTTCCTGCTGGCCGGGCCGATTTCCGGGTATTGCTCCGACAGGATCGGCGGCATGCCGTTTGCGGTCGGCGGGATGGTGCTGGGCGCGGTCAGCTTCGTGCTGCTGATGGTGCTGCCGGCGGATTTCTCCTATGGGGCGTTTGCGGCGCTGCTGTTTGCCAACGGGTTCGGCTCCGGGCTGTTCGTGGCGCCGAACAGCACGCAGATCATGAACTCGGTGCCGCCGCAGGAGCGGGGACAGGCCTCCGGCATACGGGCGACGACGACCAATGCCGGGCAGGTGCTGTCAATCGGGCTGTTCTTCAGCCTGATGCTGGCGGGATTGGCGGCGACGCTGCCGCAGTCCATGGAAGCCGGGTTGCTGGCGGAGCACGTGCCGCCGGCGGTGGCGCACCAAGTGGCGAGCACGCCGCCGGTCGCCAGCCTGTTCGCGGCGTTCCTTGGGTATAATCCCATGGGGGAGCTGATCCCGGCGGAGGTGCTGCATGCCTTGCCGCCGGCCAATGCCGCGGCGTTGACGGGCAAGATGTTCTTCCCGGGCCTGATGTCCGCTCCGTTCAAGCATGGGCTGATGTTCGCCTTCAGCTTCTCGGCGCTGCTGTATCTGGTGGCGGCCCTGGCCTCCTGGCGCGGCGGGATGCAGAGGGTGGCGGTCACGGTGCCGCGGCCGGCGCTTGGCGCCGATTGAGCGGGGCGGTCCGCCTGACTGCCGCGGCAGCCGTGTCCTTCTGATGCTGCCTGATCCTCTCCTTTGGGTGGAGATGCGGGGTCAGCGGTCAGTCTGCGTCAAGCTCGGGGTAGTGGCGGAAGATGCCGTTGCCGAACGGGAGGCGTCGCGGGCTGCCCAAGTACTCCTTGATCCCCGGTAGCTCGGCCACGCGGCGATGGACGTCCAGGATGCGCGCGTGCTTCGGCGCGAGCGTTGCCATCCGCCGGGGAAACGCATGTTGGAGTCCCTCGATGACCTGGAACAACGACAGGTCCGCGTAGCTCCAGCTTGCCCCGGCAAGGAAGGGCTGGTTCCGCGCGAGCGCCGTCGAGAAGTAGCCGAGGAACTTCGGCAGGCGTTCCGCCCTGAATGCCTCGGCGCGGCGGAGCGCCTCGGGCTTCTGGTCCTCGTAGTACAGGGCGCTGTTGATCGGATGGTGCACGTCATGCGCCTCCGCCACCCAGTCGGCGATGGTGAGCTGGAGCTGGTTGACCCAAAGCCGGCCCGGAAGATCGTCCGGCGCGAGGCCGTGATGCTCGCCGAGGAACAGCAGGATGTTGGCGGTTTGGCTGATGACCAGGTCCCCGGCCTTGAGGTAGGGCGGGGCGAAGGGCGGATGCGTCCGCTTGGCGGCGAGGTCAGGACCGAGCAGGCCATCCCGCTCGCGCGGCGGTTCGGTGTAGGAGATTTGGGCGGCCTCAAGGGCGAGGCGGACGAACTCGCCACGGCCGGGGATGCCGTCCCAGTACCAAAGCTCGTAAGGCATCACCGGCCCCCGGATACGGTGACGATCGTGCCGGTCACGTAGGAGGCGGCGGGGTTCAGCAGCCAGGCCACGGCTTCGGCGACCTCGTCCGCCCTGCCGACGCGCTTGATCGGGATGTTCGGGGCGATCCGTGCCTGGCGCTCGGGCGAGTTCATCTCGGTGTCTATGAGGCCGGGGGCGACGGCGTTCACGCGGATGCCTTCGTCGGCAACCTCTCGCGCCAGGCCCACGGTAAAGGTGTCTATCGCGCCCTTGGTGGTTGCGTAGTGCACCAGCTCGCCGGCGCCGCCGAGCCGGCTGGCGACGGATGCCATGTTGACGATTGCCCCGCCTGGGCCGCCGTGCCGGGTTGACAGCACTCGGACCGCTTGCCGGGCGCAGAGCATGGACCCCGCGATGTTGACCGCGAGCACGCGGGCCAGGTCATCGGCCCTAAGCTCGTCCAGGCGGGAACTGCCGCCGAGGATGCCTGCGTTGTTGACGAGTCCGTAGAGCGGGCCGAGTTGCGCCTGTGCTTCGGCGAATAGGCGCATGACGTCGGCCTCGACGGCGACGTCAGCGGGAAAGGCGGCTGCCTGCCCGCCGGAGGCCGCGATCTCGGCCACCGCTGCCTCGGCCAGCGCGGGATTGGAGGTGTAGTTGATGCCGACCGCGTAGCCGTCGGCTGCGAGCCGGCGGCAGATCGCCGCGCCGATGCCGCGGCTGCCCCCGGTCACGATCACCAGTCCCTTGCTGCCCATCGCACTGTCCCCTCGGTTTACCGAACGATGCCGGGTTCCACCGAGCTGCGCCAGCCAGGCAGGCCACCGAGGGCCGCCGGTCCGCTTCGCCGGCTCGGAAGGAGTAAGCGGACTTCTATCGTTGCAGGCTGGCGTCGCAGGCTGGCGTCGCAGGCTGGGCGGGGATTGCCGACCGATGCCGGCGCAGCCTGTGCGACTGCCCGAACCCGCCGTTGGCGGACATCCATGACGGGGCTTCGCAGCAATATCGGGCTCCGCTGCCCGGGGTGCAGGGTTGGGTATGGCTTGGTTCTTGCTATGCCCCGGCCACACTGGACCGAGGCCACCCGATGATGAAACGCCGCACCCTGCTCGCCACCGGCGCTGCCGCGTTCGCTGCGCCGCATGTGGCCCGGTCGCAGGGTGCCAAGACGCTGAAGTTCATTCCGCAGATTGATGTCCCGCTGCTCGATCCCGTGGTCACCAGCGCCTACATCTCGCGCAACCTGTAGCGCGACAGCATTGATGGCCGGTCCGCGACAGCAAGATGGCCGGTCGCT
>CAXTDP010000079.1:0-13067 GCA_964242295.1 uncultured Acetobacteraceae bacterium
CATAGATCATCAGCCCGCCCACCCGGTCGTAACGGTCGTAAACATGCACCTGGTAGCCCTGCGACCGCAGCCGCTCCGCCGCCGCCAGCCCGCCCGGCCCGGCGCCGATGATGCCCACGGACTGCGGACGCTCGCGGCGCGGCGCCGGCGGTTTTACCCAGCCCTGTTCCCAGGCATGGTCGGTGATGAAGCGCTCCACCGCGCCGATGGTGACACTATTAAAACCCTTCTCGATGACGCAGTTGCCTTCGCACAGCCGGTCCTGCGGGCAGATGCGCCCGCAGATCTCGGGAAAGGTGTTGGTGGCGCTGCTGACCTCGTAGGCTTCCTGCAGCCGGTTCTCCGCCGTCAGCTTGAGCCAGTCGGGGATGTTGTTGCCCAGGGGGCAGTGGACCTGGCAGAACGGCACGCCGCACTGGCTGCACCGGCTGCTTTGGGCGCCGGCCTGCGCCGGGTCGAAGTCAGCGTAGATTTCGGCGAAGTCCTCGCGTCGCATGGAGGAGGCGCGCTTCGACGGCGCTTCCTGCGGCAGGCGAACGAATTGCAGCATACGGTCGGCCATCGGGACGCCCTCCATCCGTTGGCCGCACGCTGCGGCCCATCGCGGTTGCGTATAAAGGCAAATCCCTGTGAGGCCAGCATAATATGATTAACAGGACAGCACTGCTGCCATAATTTCAGCCATGCGATGGCATCATGCCGAAACTCTAGGCAAACCGTGGCAGTTTTAGGTCCGTATCGGCCACATCAGGCCGGAGCCTCCTCCCGCTTGCCGCCGCCGGGCCGGTAGCGGTCAAGGTATTCCGGCACCACCAACTCGATCGGTGTCGGCGTGATGCCCAGGTCCTGCAAGCCTTTCGCCCCGGGCGTCACCACGTTGTCCCGGCCGAGCAACAGCAGTTGGTCACGCGTCAGCGGCTTGCCCGGCAGCAGCTCCCCCAGCCGCGCCTGCAACCGGGCCAGACCCATCGGGATGTTCACCAGCGGACGGTTGCGATGGGTTTCCTGGAGTATCCAGGCCAGCAGCTCGCGGAAGGTCCACACCTTCGGCCCGCCTAGCTCATAGGTCTGCCCGGCCACGTCCTCCCGCACCAAAGCCGCCATCACCGCATCGGCAACATCCCCGACATAGACAGGCTGGAACCGGGTGCCGCCCTGGATGACGGGCATTACCGGCAGCGTCATGGCCATGCTGCCGAAGCGGTTGAAGAATTTGTCCTCCGCCCCGAACACCAGGGACGGACGCAGGATGGTGGCGCCGGGCAGGCTGGCGTGGACCCCGGCCTCGCCGGCGGCCTTGGTCTGGGCATACAGGCTAGGGCTGGCGGCATCGGCGCCGATGGCGGACACCTGCACCATGCGCTGGACGCCGGCCGCGGCGGCGGCCCGGGCGATGCGGGCGGGGCCTTCCGCCTGCACCCGCTGGAAGTCCCCCTTGCGGCCCTCCGCCAGGATGCCGACCAGGTTCACGATGAAGTCCGCATCCTCCACCGCCCGCTCGACCGCGCCCTGATTGGACAAGGACACATATAGGGGAACGACTTGGCCGACGCGCCCGGTCATCATCAGCGGCTTCGACGCCTCCATGTCGCGCCCGGCCACGCGCACGATGTGGCCCGCCGCCGCCAGACGCTTGACGACATAGCGCCCGATGAAGCCGCTGCCGCCGAAAACCGTCGCCACGCTGCGCGTCGCCATATGCCCTGCCTCCCGGAACCCTGGCCCTTGATATGCGGCGTTCCATCGCACCTCAAGGTAGCGGGCGCACCTCAAGGTGGCGGGGCCAGGCGGCTGATTGCGGCTTGACGGCATGGGGCCGCCGCCTTAACACGCCGCCTCACCACTCGGTATGCCCAGGTGGCGGAATTGGTAGACGCGCAGGTTTCAGGTACCTGTGACCGCAAGGTTGTGAAAGTTCGAGTCTTTTCCTGGGCACCAACCGACTTGATGGCCTTCCCGTGACGACGCAGTTCACGCGGGATGGCACCGTCCACCTGCATCGGCACGACCTGCCGGAGGGATTGGATCTTGGCCCCGTGGTGGCCGTTGACACGGAAACGATGGGCCTGAACCCGCACCGCGATCGGCTCTGCCTTGTGCAGCTTTCCGCCGGGGATGGGGTGGCGCATCTAGTGCAACTCGTGCCGGTGGCGCTGGGCGGACGCGGCTACGACGCACCGAACCTCGCGGCCATGATGGGCAACCCCGCCGTCCTCAAGCTGATGCACTTCGCCCGCTTCGATGTTGCGGTGCTGCAGCAGGCGCTGGGCGTCACCGTCGCCCCGGTCAAATGCACCAAGATCGCCGCCAAGCTGGTCCGCACCTTCACCAACCGCCACGGCCTGAAGGATCTGGTGCGCGAGCTGGTGGGCGCCGAGATCTCCAAGGCGCAGCAGACCAGCGACTGGGGCGCCGCCGAGCTGACGGCGGAGCAGATGGCCTATGCCGCATCCGACGTGCTGCACCTGCACGCGCTCTGGGCCAGGCTGGAGGCGCTGCTGGTGCGCGAAGGCCGCCTGGCGCTCGCCGAAGACTGCTTCGCCTTCCTGCCGACCCGGTGCCGGCTGGACCTGCTGGGATATCAGGACCCGGACATCTTCACGCACTGACGCCGCCAGGCGTCGTAGCCGAACCGACGCCGTCAGGCGTCATAGCCGAACCAACGCCATCAGGCGTCATAGCCGAAGTAGCGCAGGTCCTCCCCGAAAGCATCTGCCGCGGTCGCCGTCTCCTCCGGCGTCATCTCCTTGCGCCAGCGCTCCACGGTGCCGCCTGGTCCCGACGTGCGATGCCGCTCGGCGGCGCAGTCCCCGGCGCCGGCGACCGCCACCAGGCAGCGCACCAGGTCCGGCGCGGCATCCAGCCCCAATCCGGCCAGCACCCGCGTGAGCGCCGGCGCCGGGTCCCGCATCAGTTCCTCGTAATGGAGCGTAAGGACATCTGGACCCGCCGCCAGGTGCGCCAGGCGAAGCTGACGGGTGCTGAACGCCAGGCCGCGCAGCCAGTCCAGGTCGCTGGCGAAGCCTTCGCGCCCGAACGACAGGCCGCCGCGCTTGCGGTTGAAGCTGCGGGCGGACAGCCAAACGTCGCGGAAGTCGCGCACCAGGAACACATCCCGCGCCCCGGGGTAGATGTTGTGGACAAAGTGCCGGGTCAGCGACACCAGCATCTTCTGCGCGACAAAGCGCGGCTGCACGGGACGCGCCGCGGTGCAGCACTGCACGAACTCGTCCACCTGCTGCTTGCAGAACTCGATCGCGGCGGCCGGCAGGCCCTCCTCCTGCCAACGCACGACGGCGGGCGGCCCGGCTGAATCCTCCCAATCCCGGCTGCGATAGGGGTTGTAGCCCAGGCGGCTGGCGTCGCGGCTTTCGAACCCATCAGGGTGCATGGACGCGTCGGTGCCGGGCGCGGACATGACCTGGGCGGCGTGCCACAGCCAGACCGGCGGCCGCATCTCGTAGGGATGGCCGCCCGGCGCCAGGATGCCGGGGTGGCCCGCCATCAGCCGCATGGCATAGGTCGTCCCGGACCGGCCCAGGCCGAGCAGCAGCAGCGGCTGGTGCCGCTCCGCATAGCCCGGCGCGATCCGCGGCGGCGGCAGGCCGGCGAGGATGCCGAGCGGCACCAGCGTCCTCCCACTTTCGCGCTCCTCGGCCATCACCACTTCCAGCGATGCGCCGGGCGGCAGCACGAGCTTGGACAGGCGCAGGTGGAAGCCGCAGTGCAGCGGCGTATCCGGGCGGCGCAGCGCGGCCACTACGTCCGGACGCGGGATGTGCAGGGGCGCCGACGCCAGCGGCACGCCTTGCAGGTGGAACTCGACCCCCAGTGGCCTGCCGGTCCGGGACACGCACCAGCCGAACAGGGAAACCGAGCTGGCATGGTCGCCGCTGCGGTCCCAATCCTTGATTTCGACGCTGGCGCCAGCCTGGTCGAGCACGATGGAAGCTGCGGGGGTGAAGACTCCCATCAGGGCGGGCGGAGTGGCTGGGTTGCGCACCGGGGCTGCTGACACGGACACCATTTGGGTGGCATAATGACCTCTGGGAAGGTCTGGCTTCAAGCGAGATATTAGGTTCTTCCAAGAAGCGCTTGGAAACGGCAGAGTGAACAGCGATCCATTCCGGGCGCCATGCGCGGTTTGGTTGACCAGGCGTCCGCACTGCCCATACTCCGACGACTCCCTTAGGATACGAATGACAGCCGTCCTCGCCCTTTCCCCCGTTGACGACATCGAGGTTGCCCGCAGCGTGCTGGCAGCGGAGGCGGCTGGGTTGCGGGCGCTGGCAGCATCGCTCGACCACCGCTTCGCCACGGCCGTCGAGCGGCTCGCCGCCTGCACCGGCCGGGTCGTGGTATCGGGGATGGGCAAGTCCGGCCATGTCGGACGCAAGATCGCATCCACCCTCGCCAGCACCGGCACCCCCGCCCTGTTCGTCCATCCAGGCGAGGCGTCGCACGGCGACCTCGGCATGATCGTGCCCGGTGATGCCGTGCTGGCGCTGTCCAACAGCGGCGAAACGGCGGAGCTTGCCGACCTCGTCGCCCATGCCCGCCGCTTCGGCTTGCCGCTGGTGGCCATCACCCGGCAAGCCGACAGCGCCCTGGCCCGGGCCGCCGACGTGCTGCTGGTGCTGCCTGCCGCGGCGGAAGCCTGCCCGATGGGCCTGGCGCCCACCACCAGCACCACGATGCAGCTTGCCTTGGGCGATGCGCTGGCCGTCGCGTTGCTGACCCGGCGCGGCTTCACCGCCACCGACTTCTCGCAGTTCCATCCCGGCGGAAAGCTGGGCGCGCAGTTGCGCCGCGTGTCCGACCTGATGCACCGCGGCGACGCGATCCCGCTGGCTGATGCTGCCCTCCCCATGAGCCAGGCGCTGCTGGTGATGACCGGCAAGGGCTTCGGCTGCCTGGGCGCGGTTGACGCCACCGGGCGCTTGGCCGGGGTGCTGACGGACGGCGACCTGCGCCGGAGCATGGGGCCGGACCTATTGGACCGTAGGGTCCAGGACGTGATGAACCGCACCCCCCGCACCATCGGCCCCGAGGCCCTGGCGGCGGACGCGCTTCGCCTGATGGGCGGGCCGCGGCCCGTGACCAGCCTGTTCGTGCTGGATGGCGACGGCCGCCCCCTGGGCTTGCTGCACGTCCACGACCTGCTGCGGGCCGGAGTCGCATGAACGTGACGCCGCTCCCGCATGATGTCCTGACCTCACGGCGGCCCGAGGAGCGCCTGTCCGCGGCAGGTCCCGTGCGCGCCCGCCGGGTGCCCACAGCCTCTGGCATCGCCCGGCGCCGCGTGCTGGTGACGATGACCAAGTGGGTGCTCCCGGTGGCCGCGCTCGCGCTGCTGGGCAGTATCGCCGCCTGGCCGGAACTGGCGCGGGTCAAGGAGCAGGGCCGCATCGCCTTCCGCACCGCGTTCAGCGCCATCCCGGACAGCGGGCGCCTGCGGGAGCCGCGCTACCGCGGCGTGGACGACCGCGGCCGGCCTTATACGGTCACGGCGGACTCGGCGCAGCAAAGCGGGCCGGTCCGGGTGAACCTGCAGGAGCCAAAGGGCGACCTGGTGACGGAGAGCGGCGGCTGGCTGATGGTGCAGTCGCATGACGGCGTCTACGTGCAGCACTCTGGCCAACTGGACCTGTCCAAGGACGTCGTGCTGTATAAGGACGACGGCACGGTGATGCGGACGCAAAGCGCCGCGGTGGACGTGAAGAACGCCGCCGCCGCCAGCGACGAACAGACCCATGCCGAGGGTCCGTTCGGCGTGCTGGACGCCCAGGGCTTCACCCTGATGGACAAGGGCGCCGTCGTTCAGTTCCACGGGCCAGCCCGCCTCGTGCTGAACGAGGCCAGCAAATGAGGCGCCTGCTGCTCGCGCTGCTGCTGCTCGGCCCCGCCGTGCCGGTGCGCGCCCAGGCGATAGACATGTCCCATGGTGGCCCCGTCGAAGTCACGGCCAGCGACGGCATGGAGTGGCGGCAGAACGAGCAGGTGGTCATCGCCCGCGGCAGCGCCCGTGCCGTGCGCGGGGATGTGACGGTGACGGCCAACGTGTTGATCGCCCATTACCGCAAGAAGGCCGGCGCGGCTGCTGCCACCCCGGCCGCCGCCACGCCCGGCCTGGCCGGCGCCGACACCGGCAGCAACGAGATCTACCGGCTGGAGGCGGAGGGCAATGTCCATATCTTCACCGCAACCGATCTTGCCGTGTCGGACCGGGCCATCTATGACATTGACCAGTCCGTGCTGCTGCTGACCGGGTCGGCGCTGAAGATCACGACGCCGCAGCAGGTAATGACGGCGCGGGACGCCATGGAATACTGGTCGGCCAAGCACATGGCTGTCGGACGCGGCCTCGCCACCGTTACCACGTCCGACGGCCGCCGCCTGGCCGGCGACACGCTGGTGGCCTACACTACGCCGCCGGACCAGCAGCAGCCCGGCCCCAAGCTCGCCGCCGCGCCGGCCAAGCCCGGCACGGACCCGCTGACAGCCTCCGGCAAGCTGGAGCGCGTCGAGGGTTTCGGCAACGTCGAGGTCCGCACCGCAACCGAGATCATCCATGCGGACCGCGGGGTTTACGTCCCCGACACCGGCATTGCCCGGCTGGCCGGCAACGTCCACCTGACCCGTGGCCAGAACCAGCTCAACGGCGACGAGGCCGTTGTGAACATGCATACCGGCATCAGCACCCTGAGCAGGAACCCAGGCGGGCGCATCCAGGGTCTTGTGGTGCCGAACGATGCGACCGGTGGCGCACCCGGCGCGAAGCCGAAGCCGTGAACGAGTTGCGGGTGGTACCCGGCGCCCCCGGGTTGGGGGTGATCAGCGGCGGCGGCGGCCTAGCCGCGTCCGGGGTCGGCAAGACCTACAAGAAGCGGCCCGTGGTGCAGAACGTCTCTATCCAGGTACGGCGCGGCGAAGCGGTCGGGCTGCTCGGGCCCAATGGCGCCGGCAAGACCACGACCTTCTACATGATCACTGGCCAGGTCCGCCCGGACACCGGCAGCATCACCCTGGACGGCCAGGACATCACCGGGCTGCCGATGTATCGCCGGGCGCGCCTCGGCATCGGCTACCTGCCGCAGGAGGCCAGCATCTACCGCGGCCTGAACGTCGAGCAGAACATCCTGGCGGCGCTGGAGGTCGTGGAGCGCGACCCGGACCGCCGGGCCATGATGCTGGACGAGCTGCTGGAGGAGTTCGGCATCAGCCGCCTGCGCCGCACCCCTTCGCTCGCCCTGTCGGGCGGCGAGCGCCGCCGGGTCGAGATCGCACGCGCCTTAGCGACCCAGCCCGGCTACATCCTGCTGGACGAGCCGCTAGCCGGCATTGACCCGATTGCGGTCGGCGAAATCCGCGATCTGGTGTCCCACCTGAAGCACCGCGGCATCGGCGTCCTGATTACCGACCATAACGTCCGCGAGACCCTGGAGATCATAGACCGCGCCTACATCATGCATGACGGCAAGGTGCTGATGGAAGGCCGTCCGCAGGAGGTCGTTGCTCACGTGGACGTGCGCCGGGTCTATCTCGGGGAAAGGTTTAGCCTGTAAGCTGCGGCCCATGGCGATCGGACCACGGTTAGAGTTCAGGCAGACGCAATCGCTCGTGATGACGCCCCAGTTGCGTCAGGCGATCAAGCTGTTGCAGTTCACCAACATGGAAGCAGCCGCCTTCGTCGAGGAGGAGCTGGAACGCAATCCGTTGCTTGAGCGTGACGAGCGCAGCGACAGCCTGCCGGAGCTGCCGGCGCCGGACCAGCGCACGCAACCGGCGAGCGAGATGGATGCCGCCACCCTGCTGCGGCAGGAGCGCCTGCCGGATGCGGTCGAGGCCGACCACACCAACAGCTACGACAGCGGCGGTCCCGCCGACGGGGCGCCGTATGATGGCGGCGAAGGCTCCTACGCCGGCGCCAGCCGCGGCAATGGCGGCACCGAGGGCGACGACCGCGGCATGGACGCCCTGGCCGCGGCGCCGGGCAGCCTGCGGACCCACTTGGAGGAGCAGCTCCGCCTCAACTTCCGCGACGGGGGCGACCGGATCATCGGCGCGCAGTTGATGGCGTTGCTGGACCCCGCCGGACGCGTCCCGGCTGGAACGGAGGAGATCGCTACAGCACTCGGGATAGACGTGGCGCGCGTCGAGCGGGTCCGGGCCGCCATGATGCGGTTCGACCCGCCGGGCCTGTTCGCCACGAACCTGCGGGAATGCCTCGCCGCACAGCTCGCCGACCTGAACCGCCTCGACCCGGCGATGCAGCGCCTGCTCGACAACCTGGACATGCTGGCGCGGCGCGACCTGCGCGGCCTGCTCCAGGTGTGCGAGGTGGACAGTGAGGACCTCGCCGAGATGATCAGCGAGATACGCGCGCTGGATCCCAAGCCCGGCGCCGGATACGATATCGGCCCGATGCAGCAGGTGATCCCTGACGTGCTGATGCGCGTCGGGCTAGACGGCGCATGGATCCTGGAGCTGAATCCCGACACCATGCCGCGCGTGCTGGTGAACGAGGCCTACCACGCCCGTGTCAGCGCCAAGGCTGGCAAGGAGGGGCGAAGCTTCCTCGGTGAGAACCTGTCCAGCGCCAACTGGCTGGTGAAGTCCCTGCAGCAGCGCGCCAACACGATCCTGAAGGTCGCGTCCGAGGTGGTGCGGCAGCAGGACGCCTTTTTCCGCGGCGGCGTCGGCCACCTCCGCCCGCTGATTCTGCGCGACATTGCCGAGGCAGTGGAAATGCATGAGAGCACCGTCAGCCGCGTGACCGCCAACAAGTATATCGCCACTCCCCGCGGCACCTTCGAACTTAAGTATTTCTTTACAACCGCTATTAATGCCACAGAGGGTGGCGAAAGCCATAGCGCCGAGAGCGTACGCCACCGTATCCGCGCTCTGGTGCAGGCCGAAGACCCCGAGGATGTCCTGTCCGACGACGCGATTGTTGCAGCTTTGCGACGGGAAGGCGTGGACATCGCCCGCCGGACCGTGGCCAAATACCGGGAAGCGCTACGCATCCCAAGCTCGGTGCAGCGCAAGCGGGAGAAAGCGGTGTCGGCCTAGACGCCTTTGCTACGGGGGCGCCGCAGCGGTTCGGTCAACCACGGGAGCGCAGCCATGCAGATCACAGTGTCGGGCAAGCAGGTCGAGTTGTCGGATGCGCTTCGCGTCCGCGTCAGCGATCACTTGGACACCATCGCCGGCAAGTACTTCGATCATGCGCTGGAAGCGAACGTCACCTTCAGCCGGGCCCGCAGCTTCTTCACGTGCGACATCAACGTCCATGCCGGCCGCGGGTTGACCCTGCGCGGCGAGGGCGAGGCCGGGGACGCGCACAGTGCCTTTGACGACGCAGCCGAACATATTGCCAAGCGCCTGCGCCGCTACCGCCGGCGGGTGAATGAGCATGCGCGCGACCTGGCCAACCGGGCGAGGCCCGAAGCTGCCCGGCAGTATATCTTGCGTCAGGATGAAGATGGCCAACCCAACGGCGTGGACACCCATAGCGACGTCCCTGCCTATGCCACCGTCATCGCCGAGAGCCAGGCTGAAATCAACACCCTCTCGGTCGGCGAGGCCGTGATGCGCATGGACTTGGCCGACCAGCCTGTGCTGATGTTCCGCAACAGCGCGACGACGGAGTTGAACGTGATCTATCGCAGGGCCGATGGCCACATCGGCTGGATAGACCCAACGAAAACGAAGTGATTGGAAGCTTCCGGGTCATCCTCTCCGTCTGGGAGAGTATTGCGGCTGGAAGCGCCACGCCTGGAAACTCGGCTGACGATCGAGCGCCAATTAAAGCATTGCACCGTCTAAGCTGGCGTCAGCCGATCCCTTCCCTTCTCTTCCGCAAGACAGGAGGTGGAGGGTTAGTGCACTAGCGCGGGGACCATCTCATGCTCCATGATCGCCGCGACCGCCATCTCGCAATCCGCCGCCACGGCCATTGGCGAGCCATCAGCCGCAAAGATTGCGAACGCCGTCGTACCATCCATCCAGACTGGCTTCACGTAGGCCAGTTGCTCCATGCCCAGTTGCAGCAACTGCATCTGCGACAGCTTGCGGATGTCTAGCTCATCGGTTGAGGCGCCGGCCAATGCATCCATCTGCAGGCCGGATATATTCACGTTCATGAACTAGAGTCCTTTGCAGGGCGGTGGTCGTGCCGAACGCAACGCCACGCCCGTAAATAGGTTGTAGAAGGCGACTGTTCCGCCGCATCATCTTTCTGTGCAGTGCGGCATGGCTTGAGGCAGCCGATATTCCAGCCGATCAATCAGTCTCCGGCGCGGCGTCCACCGTCCGGCCATTGCCGGACTTGGTAATTTGGATGGTCTTGACCCGCACCTCGGGTTGCGGCCGGGCCAAGTCTATATGCAGCAGGCCATTGTCCAGCCACGCTCCCTTGACCTCGATACCCTCCGCCAGCACGAAGGCGCGCTGAAATTGCCGGGCTGCGATGCCACGATGCAGATACACCCGACCAGCGGCATCGTCAGCCTGCCGCCCGCGTATGACAAGCTGGTTGTCCTCCTGGGTGATCTGCAGCTCGTCCATCGTGAACCCGGCCACCGCCAGGGTGATGCGTAGCCCGGCCGGACCCGTCTGCTCGATGTTGTAGGGCGGATAACCGTCGTTGGGCGACTTCTGCGCCCGCTCGAGCATCTGCTCTAGATGGTCGAAGCCCAGGAACATGGGCGAGGTGAACATACGCGTGGTCATCAGGCCTCCTCCTTGGAGCGAAGCAGTGGCTGGGACCCGTTGTGGCATCCCGGCTGACAGGGATGTTGTCAGAATGGGCCGCAGATGCAAGGGCGGCGATTGTATGGCCGGGCGCTGGCCGCTACATGCCCGGCATGGACGCCTCCCTCTCCCCTGCTGCTTCCTCCCCTGCTGCTTCCGGTGCAGATGCTCCCAAGTTGCCGATACTGACTCCGCCGCACCCCTCGCTGCGCGCCAAGACCCGCAAGGTCGGCCCGGACGACATGGACCGGGTGCGTGATCTGGTGCCGCAGATGCTGGCCACGATGTATGCCGCCCCCGGCATCGGCCTTGCCGCACCCCAGGTCGGCGTGCCGCTGCGTCTGGCCGTCGTGGACCTGCAGCCGGAGGACGCGCCCGCACCCATGGTGCTGATCAACCCCGAGATCACCAGGGTCAGCGAGGACTGGGCCGTCCGGGAAGAAGGCTGCCTGTCCTTGCCCGGCCAATATGCCGACGTGAGCCGCCCGGCCCGCATCCACGTCCGCTATACCGACTTGGACGGCACCCTGCACAACCTGGACGCCGAGGGCCTGCTTGCGGCCTGCCTACAGCATGAGATTGACCACCTGGACGGGGTGCTGTTCGTGGACCACCTGTCGGCGCTGAAGCGCAACATGATCCTGCGCCGGCTGACCAAGGAGCTGAAGCAGAAAGCCGCGGGGTGATGCCCGCGCGCCCGCTGCGCCTGGCATTCATGGGCAGCCCGGATTTCGCCGTCCCGGCGCTTCATGCCCTGCAAGGCGCCGGGCACGAGATCGCGGCGGTCTACTGCCAGCCTCCCCGTCCCGCCGGGCGCGGCAACCGCCTGACGCCCTGCCCGGTCCACGCCGCCGCCGTTATGCTGGGCCTGCCGGTTCACACCCCGGAGCGGCTGCGCCGCTCGCATGACGACCAGGCCGCCTTCGCGGCGCTTGGCCTGGATGCGGCAGTCGTTGCGGCCTATGGCCTGATCCTGCCGCAGCCCATGCTGGACGCGCCGCGCCGGGGCTGCCTGAACATCCATGCCAGCTTGCTGCCGCGCTGGCGCGGTGCCGGGCCGATCCAGGCGGCGGTGCTGGCCGGGGACGACGAGACCGGCGTCACCATCATGCAGATGGACGCCGGCCTCGACACCGGGCCGATGCTGCTGCGCGAGGCCGTGCCGATCGGGCCACGCACCACGGCGGCGGCGTTGCACGAAGCCCTGGGCGCGATGGGCGCCCGGCTGATCGTGCAGGCCCTGGCCGATCCCCCGGCGCCCGTACCGCAGCCGGCCGAGGGGGCGACCTATGCCCCCAAGCTGACGCGTGCCGATGGCCGCCTGGACTGGACGGCGCCGGCCGATATGCTCGACCGCCGGGTGCGCGGCCTGACGCCCTGGCCCGGCACATGGGCCATGCTGGGCGACGAGGTGCTGAAGGTGCTGGACGCCGCCCCCGAGGCCGGGTCCGGCTCACCTGGGACCGTGCTGGACGAAGCGTTGCTGGTGGCCTGCGGCATGGGATCGTTGCGGCTGCTGCGCCTGCAGCGGCCGGGGCGCGGGCCGATGGATGCCGCCGCCCTGCTGCGCGGCTTCCCGGTTCCAGCAGGGACGCGGCTGACGTGACGCCGCCGGCATGGCCACCCCGATAGCCGTTACGCCGGACTCCCCGCCTGGTACGCCCTGGGCGCTGCTGCTGGAATATGACGGCACGCCGTTCCTGGGCTGGCAGCGCCAAGCCGAGGGGCTGACGGTGCAGGGCGTGCTGGAGGAGGCGGCCACTCGCCTGGCGGGCCCCTTACCAGCATCCTGCGCCGTCGCCGGGCGCACCGACACCGGCGTCCATGCCGCGGGCCAGGCCGCCCTGCTGCACCTGACGCGCGACCTGCCGGCCGGCAAGGTGCGGGACGCGCTCAACTTCCACCTGCGCCCGCATCCCGTCTGCGTGCTGCAGGCCGTGCTGGCGCCGTCCGGCTGGCACCCGCGCTTTTCCGCGACCGGGCGGGCCTATGCCTACCGCATCCTGAACCGCCGCGCGCCGCCGGTGCTGGACCGGCACGCCTGGCACGTGGACCGCCCGCTGGATGCGGCGGCGATGGCTGACGCGGCGGCGCACCTGGTCGGACACCACGACTTCACCTCGTTCCGCGCTACCGCCTGCCAGGCGAAAAGCCCGCTGCGGACGCTGCATCGCCTCCATGTGGAGCGCGACGGGGACAGCATATGGATCGGGGCGGAGGCGCCGAGCTTCCTGCACCACCAGGTCCGCAACATGGTGGGCACGCTCAAGCTGGTCGGCGAGGGGCGGTGGCGGCCGGAGCAGGTTGCGGAG